>JAKQLF010000065.1 GCA_029567325.1 Bacteroidota bacterium
GATTCCGAGCCTGCCTGTTGCGGAATCTGGGCTGTACAATTTATCGATGCAAAATTCGGCGCGGTGCGTATTGCCTGTGATGTCTGTCAATATATTTCTAAAAACCCTGTCAACCATCCAAAAAGGAGGATTGGGATTATTTTCCAATGCTTTGAATGCAATTTCAAGATTATAAATAGCGTCTGGTTTACCTTCATCCAATCTCGGCGCTTGACTAGTCATGCCTATAAAAGGCGAACTAAATAAGTAAGATAGAGAAGGGTGATTGACCCAAAAAGCAAGCATACTTCTCAACAGATCAGGTCTTCGTAAGATGGGAGATTCAGCTGGTGTCAAGCCGCCTAGCGTGATGTGATTACCTCCTCCTGTTCCCGTGTGTTTTCCATCGAGCATGAATTTTTGGGCCCCAAGTTTCACATTTTTGGCTTCTTCAAAAAGTATGTCATAATTTTTGACAATGTCGCCCCAATTGGTAGAAGGATGGATGTTTATTTCAATAACACCAGGATCGGGTGCAACGACCAATTTTTCAATGCGTTTATCAAAAGGTGGTTGATAACCTTCAATCATTATGGGCATATTGAGTGCCTTTGCGACGTGTTGCAAAGTTGCAATAACTTCCAAAAACGGATCTATAGAATCAAAAGGAGGTAAAAACACCGCTATTTTTCCGTCTTTAATGTGAAGACACAAAGCGGTTTTTATGGTTTTTGTAGAAAGACTACTTGGCGGGTTTGATTTCCGTTTAGTAATTCTTTCTTCCAAAACTTTAGGATCCCAAAGTGGTGCAGCTTTTTCCATTGGATCAGGAGGCAACACAATTTCATCTAGTTTTTCGTCTGCAGCTGTGGTTGGTAATCTATCCAAAGGTAGTCTGTACCCCACATCAGAATTTCCAGGAATCAAATATAATTTGCCCCTTCGCAACTCCCACTTACAACTTTGCCATTTGTCATTTTTGTAATCCCACTTGAGTGGAATGACGATGCCCGAAGGATTTCCAAGGTCATTATCTAACATTTGTGCCAAGGTACGTCTTGCCATGGAATCCTTAAGGTCAATGCCGCTGATATCGATGTTGAGTGGCAGATTATTTTCTTCCCAAGCATAATAAAACGAATCTTCGTATGCTTCATGAATGCATTTTTCAGATAAACCCATGCTTGCAGTGAGTGCATGAGCGAAGGTACTCATGTTTTGAAAAGTTAAATTTCCTTGCTCATTTGGGTCGGCTAGTAAATGTGCTTCATTCCACAAAGGTTGCAAGTCTTTTCGCCAATAGATGGCATACTGCCACCTCGGAATGGGCTCTCCTGGATACCATTTTCCTTGACCAAGATGTAATAAAGCTTTATTTGCAAATCGCTCTTTCAGATTCAAGCTCAATTTATAGGCTAGCTTTCGCTTATCTTCTCCATCAGCGCCTTCATTCCATTGATCAGATTCCATATCTGTCGCCGACACAAAAGTTGGTTCTCCACCCATGGTCAATCTTACATCTCCCGCTTCTAGTATTTTATCTACCTCAAATCCAAGATTCCTTATTTCTGCTATTTCACGGTCATCATATGGCAATGTAATTCGCGGAAGTTCTTTGATGCGTTTCACTTCATTCAAATATTCCATGGTGGCTGTGGCCCTTTCTGTAAATCCTGTTACTGGAGCCGCACTTGCTGGGTCAGGTGTACAAGCAAGTGGTATGTGGCCTTCTCCGGCCAATAAACCAGATGTAGCATCAAGACCTATCCAACCAGCACCAGGTATGAAGACTTCTGCCCAAGCGTGCAAATCTGTAAAGTCCACTTCAGGACCATTGGGACCATCCACAACGGTTTCATCTGGTTTTAACTGTACCAAGTATCCAGATACAAATCGAGCAGCCAAGCCAAAACTTCTAAACAACTGCACCAATACCCAAGCAGAGTCTCTACATGAGCCAAGCGCTTTATTTAAAGTTTCTTCACAAGTTTGAATACCCGCCTCGAGACGAATAACGTAGTTGATTCTCTTAAAAACAAACTGATTGACATTGACCAAAAAATTGATCGATAAGTCATCCATAAATCCAGATACATCAGCTTTGAGTTGGGCAAGTGTGGGCCCACTTTCCATTACCTCTAGATAAGGAGCCAATTCTTTTTGCAACTGCTCATCATAGGTAAAAGGAAATTTTTCAGCATATTCTTCCAAAAAAAAGTCAAATGGATTGAAAGTAACTAAGTCTGCTACGATGTCTACATCCACTACTAATTCTTTGACCAAGTCCTGAAAAACGACCCTCGCATTGTAATTTCCGAATGGATCTTGTTGCCAATTTATAAAATGATTTTTGGGTTGTATATTGAGACTATAACTCACGATTGGGGTACGAGTATGAGGCGCTGGTTTGAGTCTGAAAACTTGTGGAAACACTTTAATTGGCCTGTCATAGGTATATTTGGTATGATGCCTTAAAGAAACACGTATCGACATAAAATTCTTTTTTATCTAAAAATAACTATAAAAATTCCAAATCATCCTAAAATGACAAAATAGCATATGTTGTCATTTGAAAGCAAATTTTATTTTCATAAATCTACTAAAATATCTTTTCATAATCTTATAAAGTTTGATTAAGTATCAATATCTTGAGGTTTATTCTTGAAAAGCTGAGAATAATTAACATCGTAAACATCGCAATTTAAAGTATTAAAGTATGGAAAGTTTGCTTAGTAAATACAAATTAAAACCAAATTGCTACGACGAAGTCTTCATTGAGGAAGAACAATACAGAAGTGAGTATTCAATGATGGATCAATTGATATCCAAAATGGACTTCAAAACTTATAAAAGTTTAAATGAAGAAGCCAAATTGAGCTTTTTAAACCAAGGAATTACTTACGCTTTATATACGGCCACAGAGTCCACAGAAACTATCTTTCCATTTGATTTGGTTCCTAGAGTAATTTCAAGTAGTGACTGGGAAGTTTTAGAGAAAGGCATGCTTCAAAGGAATAAGGCGCTCAATATTTTCATTCACGATGTATACAATGATGGTAAGATTCTTAAGGATAAAATCATTCCAGTAGAATTGGTAAAATCAAGCAAACATTACGTCAAAGAGATGGAAGGTTTCTCGCCAGTTGGTGACATTTATTGCCAAATTTGCGGAACAGATTTGATCAGGCATTCAGATGGAAATTTTTATATATTGGAAGACAATTTGAGGAGTCCATCGGGAGTAAGTTATGTGCTTTCAAACCGTGTTACTTTATCAAGAACATTACCACATCTCTTCCAAGGAAAACTGATTCATCCAGTGAGTCAATACCCAAATGAATTATTACGCACACTGCGCTCTGTTTCTCCTCAGCAAAAGCTGGATATAACTTGTGTATTACTCACACCCGGACAATACAATTCCGCCTATTATGAACATTCATTTCTGGCAAAGCAGATGGGCATTGAGCTTGTGGAAGGCGGGGATCTTTTTGTAGAAAATGACTTTGTGTATATGAATAGCATTGGACCCAAAAAGAAGGTAGATGTTATTTATAGAAGAATAGACGATGCGTTTTTAGACCCACATGTTTTTAGAAAAGATTCTATGCTTGGGGTACCCGGAGTGATGAAGGCATACTTGAAAGGAAATGTCTCTATAGTAAATGCGCCGGGCACAGGTATTTCTGATGACAAAGCAGTTTGTGCATATGTTCCAGATATGATCAAATATTATTTGGGCGAAGAACCAATCATTTCCAATGTTCCAACCTATATTTGTGAGCGCCCTCAGGATCTGCAATACACTCTTGACCACATCGAAAAGCTAGTTGTAAAGCCCGTAGATATGTCTGGAGGTTATGGTGTAACCATTATGGATACGCTTTCAAAAGCAGAAGTGGAGGAGGTAAAGGAAAAGATTAAAGCAAATCCAAGGGAATTTATAGCTCAACCAAAAATGATGCTCAGCACACACGCCACATATATAGAAGATGAGAACTCTTTCGAGCCTAGACACATTGACCTCAGAACATTCACACTTATGGGAAAAGATTTCTCTTATGTATTGCCCGGAGGTTTGAGCAGGGTCGCTTTGAAAAAAGACAGCCTTATTGTAAATTCTTCTCAAGGAGGTGGATCAAAAGATACGTGGGTCATCATGGATCCTGTGCATGCTGACACTCACTCTCATAGCCAGTCCCAAAGCCAAGGCCATGGCCAAAATCAATCTCAATCTCAAGGAAAGTAAATCGATAAAAAATGCTTGTAAGAATTGCAGAAAGTCTTTATTGGACTGGAAGATATTTTAGAAGGGCAATGTATTTGTCTAAATTTTTAAGAGTTCAATATTTCTCAACATTGGATGCTTCAATGGCTGCCAATCTAGAATTTACGCTCAGATCCATACTCAATATGAATGGAGTTGCGTATGATCCCGACAAACCACTTTCTGAAACTGAGGTTTTGATGAAGGTGGGATTTGATCTAGATAATCCAGCAAGTATTTATTCAACATTGATTGCAGTAAGAGAAAATACGCGTGCATTGAGGCATGTTCTGTCCTCAGAAGTTTGGGAATCGACCAATATGATGTACCATTTTGCAAAAAATTATAATCAGGACTATTATAAAAAACGTGGTTTGCATGAATTTACAAGTAAGGTAGAGGAACACGTAAAAATCATCAGGTCCAATATCCATGGTACCATGCTCCGCACTGATGACTATTATTTTCTGATGCTCGGCTCTTGGCTGGAGGAAATTACTCAAATCTTGAGAATTCTGCAGTCCAAAATGTATGACATGGAAATATTGAGTGAAGACGGAGAAATCATCCCATTGATGCAATATCAATGGACCATCACTCTCAAGTCCTTGGAGTCATTTGACATGCACAACAAATTCTACCAAAACAACACTTCAACTCAATCTGTTGTAGAATTTTTGATCAACAATCCTAAATTTCCTAGGTCGCTATATTACAATATTTCTCACATAATACGAGATGTATCAAAAATATCCATTAGGCCTGAGGGATTTACAAAATTTATTTTCGATTTGGAAAAATTGGAAAGTGATGTGAAATTCTATTCTTTTGAAGATAATGCACAACTTCATGACTTTTTGGAAGATTTAGCAAAAAGAGTGGCAAGTATTCATGATATTTGCAACGAATTGTATTTTCACAAAAGATAGAATCATCCAACTTAAAGACTCATTCTCATGACATATTGCCTCGGCATCAAGGTAAAGGAAGGCTTAGTCGCTATCGCCGATACACGCATCACTTCCGGAACTGAAACAACTACTGCAAAGAAGATTTCTATTCATAAAAATGGTAAAAATAACTTGTTTTTGATGACGTCTGGTTTGCGTTCTATCAGGGATAAAGCGGTTACCTATTTTGAAGAACTACTTGAAGTCGACGACATTCCCTACAACAAAATGTATAAAGTTGTCAATGCCTTCGGGAGTCAATTGAGGAGGGTGTCGCATGAAGACAGGGAAGCTTTGAATGATTCTGGTTTGTTTTTTAATCTATTTACCATTGTAGGTGGAAAGCTAGAAAATGACAAAGAACACAAATTATTTTTATTATATCCCGAAGGAAATTGGATTGAAATTGGTGATGCTACTCCTTTTTGTATCATCGGGAATTCTGGATATGGAAAGCCTATTTTAGCACGAACAGTGACTTCAGATTCTTCTATCAAATTTGCTTTAAAAACAGGTTTTCTTTCTTTTGACTCCACTAGGGTATCTGCCAATGATGTAGGTTATCCTATTGATGTTGCAATTTTTAAAGTTGAAGATGGCACTTTGATTGAGAAGAGATTTCAAGAAGATGAGTTGAAAGAAATCAGCTATGCCTGGGGTGCGAAAATAAAGGAAGCTATTTTGGAAATTCCTGACTTTTGGATAGACGAAATGATGACTGATCCTGATTCTACTTTTACCAACTTACAGCAATAACTTTGGTTTGGAAGTAAGTTGAAAAATTCTCTATCTGAGAGATGAAAGATAAAAGTTAGATTTACTCCCGACAATTTTAAATAATAAAATGTTGTAAAAAGTAACTTTTTTCAATGAAAAGCAACAATGAAAAACTGGAAAGATACCTATAAAAACTTAAAGGATAGCTTTCCTTTTCTTTCTTATTCCGAGCTATTATGATAAAAGTTAAAGATCAAAAACATTAAGAAGTGGTAATGATTAGTTCATTTCCAGAAATCGCAATGGATTTTATAAACTGTTGTGGATTTCTGAACTGATACACCCTTCTCAAGCTCAACACTTCATTGTTTTTTATTTGTGTTCCCTGGACAATCAGCAGTTGACCTTCTTCAATGATCTCCAGATGACTCATATCCATTCCTTCGGCACATACCACATTGTTACCACAAAATAGATACGGAATATCTTGTTGTGTAGACGCTTTCTTTACCTGTGGTAAAAAAACAGATACCAAACCAGAAAAGGTAGATGAAAATATGTTTTGAAGATTCAAGTTCATAAAGGTATAACGCGTGAGCAAATGGATTATGTTCAGGGTTCAAAGATAATATTTTATATTACAATAAATCATAATGTTTAATACATTTATTTTTAGATGTTTAATTAAATGATTTTGAATAATTTATTAAATGGTCCACTTTTGAGATACATAATTTTAGGACCAGAAATTATACTTAACCTGGAAATTTTATTCTGAAGCTTATTAGGTTTTACCTTTGAAAAAAGATGATTTGAATATCATTTCAAACAAATTGGATTTTGCAAACGATTTAATCTTATATAAAGACAACGATCACTTGGTAGAAGTGTCAAAAGCATAAAATCACCAGGTGACTTTAGAATACATTGTGGTTAGTTAGGTTTATAAGGCCATCAGATTTGACTTATCTGATGGCTTTTTTTATGCTTAATTTGCATACTTTAGTGAATTCAAAATCAAATTAGATGAATATTAAATTTTTATACTTTCTGGTGATCATTTCTACTTTTTTTGCCTGTTCCAGTCAAAAAGCTATATTTTACAATTACGCTGAAGGTGCGGATAAGGTGATCATCAAACGCGTGCTTGATCAGGATACTTTATATCAAGCTTCCTATGTGTTTACTCCTTTGTTTGGAGACCAGAAAACTCAAGTTTACCTTCCAGATGAATCAAGATATTTTTATCCTGCAAGTACTGTGAAATTTCCCATTGCTTTGATGGCAATCGAGAAAATGAATGAAGAAAAATTGGGATTGGATAATTTCTTTTTTGTGGAAGGCGACAGCATCATCACTAGTCTACGCAAGGAAATCACCAAAATATTTGCAGTAAGTGACAACAATGCCTACAATCGCCTTTTTGAGTGGCTGGGTCAGGAAGATATAGATAGACGATTAAAAAGATGGGGTATGAATCAGACAAGAATTATTCACCGACTTTCTACCCCAAACTCAGGAGACAGTATTACTAGAAAAGTCATGTTCAGAACAGATGGACTCAACCAAAGAGTTTATGAAAGTAAATTGAATGTTATTCCTAAGCCATTGTCAGGGATTAATAAAACTGCCTTAGGTAGGGGCTACATGATGGCCGATAGTTTAGTGGCCAGCCCAATGGATTTCTCAAACAAAAATTTCATGGCCCTGACTGACCTTCATCAACTGATGACCGATCTCATGTCCTCCACACCTTCCAAGTTGAAAATAACAGCCAGCGATATAGCATTTTTGAAAGATGTAATGAGCGCACCACCTAAATCCAAAGGTTATGATGAGGCCATTTATCCAGATAATTATGTCAAGTTTCTGATCAAAGGAGACAGCGTTTACAAGGACAATAATTCCATCATTATTTACAACAAAGTGGGCCAAGCTTATGGTTTTTTGACGGATTGCTCCTATGTTTTGGATAAAAAAAGTGGAAAAGCATTCATCATGACCGCCACTATTTTAGTCAATTCAGACGGTATATTCAATGATGATCATTATGAATACGATGAGGTAGGATTTCCATTTTTGGGTGCATTGGGTAGAGCAGCATTAGCGCGGGTGCGTGGTATGTAAATTGTGGATTCAACAAAATTGACAAAATTGTAGAGATCATCCCTACCGGATCCATTTCATCACTGCGTTTTAAATACCCCAGAGGGCCCAGAGGGGTTAAATATTAATAACCATGGATGAAGTCCATGGCTAGAAATGAAAAGAGCATATGATTTTGGCGGGATTTTTGGCGAAGCTTCCAAAAATCATGACAAAATCCCAACTACAAATTTAAGAAGTGATGAAATGCACCCACTCGACCCACTTCAAAGGAAATTCTTTCATTAAATTTTACCCATGTTGTGGAAATTATCAAAATAAAATAACTTTGCCCCGCTTCCAAATTTTTAAAGAAGATAAGCACTTCTTATTATTCGGGATGTCCAAACTCTTTGTAAGGACTATCCCGAATAAATTCGGGATGTAGCGCAGTCCGGTAGCGTACACGTCTGGGGGGCGTGTGGTCGCAGGTTCAAATCCTGTCATCCCGACTTTATTATAATAATACTTATTTTAGAACCTCATAAATTATACTTTCCCTGAAATCGGAGGGCGTGTGGGCGTCCCTACAAAATTGTAGGGATCATCCCGACATTTTTTTACCTCAAATTGAGCTAAATCATCATCCTCTTTCTAGAAAATGATTTACTTTTGCGCTTGATGAAGAAATTAATTGTCTTTTTATTGATCGGTTTAACTTCGTTTTTAACCTTTAAAGACTTCTTCACCTATGCCCATTTTTTCTTAAATCGAGACTATATTGCTCAGAATTTCTGTATCAATAGGGAAAGCCCTACTGTTTTGTGTAGCGGTAAGTGTTATTTGGATAAAACCATCGCTCAAAACGAAGAGCAAGAGCAAAATTTACCATTCAGCAAAAAAGAAATTCAAAATATACAACCGTTTTTGACTGTTTCAATTTTGTCTCTTCCTGAGGCAGTTGAAATTCCACGGACATCAAAACTCATCGTGGGTCAAGCAGAAATTTATGCACACCTTTTTGCTTATTCCATATTTCATCCACCACAATTGGTTTAATTTTTTTTTCTGATGGATTACACAAAGTGATACACTTGATTGTCAAGTGTTATTTTGCTATGCGTTGATTACATCTAGTTTACATGCTAGAAAAAGCAAGTAAAACTTTTGGTTTGGGTGTTTCACTCAGATAACCATTTATTTATTTAAAAAAATTAAACATCAATTAAAAATGAATAAAATATTGATAATGAGCTTATTAGCTCTTATAATTACCTCATGTGGTAAAGACGAAGTAATTGAAAAAGGTGCAGGTAGCATTGACATAGAATTTGATAACGTGGCTGTCATCAATAACATACAAAATCAATTGTCATTGGTTACTCCTGGAAGTACAAATTATACATATACAAACGGCATTGGCCAACCATTTAACTTGAATTTATTGAGATATTATATTTCTGGAATCAAACTCGAAGGACCTAATGGAGCATCTTTTACAGACGAAATAAAAGTAGATGTTGCTGCAAGTAAGGGAATATATTTGATTGATGAAAGTAAACTTGCTGCCAATATCATCACATTGGAAAATGTACCGGCAGGCGAATACAATAAAATTTCTTTTACAGTAGGAGTAGACACATCGGGTGTGAAAGAAGGTGCGTCGGGAGGTGTACTTGACCCTGCCACTTGCAAAATGTTTTGGAATTGGAATTCTGGGTATATAGCTGTAAAAATAGAAGGACAATCTCCAGTTTCCAATGGAGGAGTTGGAGGAACTGAAACTTTAAACTCAAGTAGTGTCAACGGGATTGCCTACCATGTCGGGGGTTGGAGAAATGTAGAAGGTTCTGCTTTCGTAAACAACAACAAAAGCCTTTCATTTAATTTTGACACCAATGCCAAAGTTGAGAAAGGATTGGAACCCCACGTACACATGATCCTTGATGTGATCAGCCTTTTTAAAGGACAAAATATAATTGATTTTACAGGCAATCACAATGTGCATAAACCCATAGATGGCAAACCATTGGCAGACAATATACCCAATGCGTTTTCTTTTGACCATTTACATCAATAGATTTAAATAACCGAAGGGAGGCCAAACAAAAGGCTTCCCTTTTTATTTTCTAGCCATGAAATTTAAAATCTTTTTATTGTTTGTTGGAGCAATAATTTTGGGTTGCCAAAAAGAAAATACAGAAGAAGTACTGGATCCATATGTTTTAAGACGCCCGGATTATTTCCCCGAAATCACCTACCCTATTTCAGGAAATCAGATTTCCAAATCAGGATTTGAGCTAGGTAAAAAACTCTTTAATGATCCAATCTTGTCCTTGGACAATTCCATTGCTTGCTCCAATTGTCATGTCAAGGCTGTTGCCTTCACTGACCCTCAGCACAATCCCAGCGTTGGAATATTTGAAAGAGAGGGAAGCCGTAACTCACCCATGATTGCCAATATGGCTTTTCAGCCTGAATTTTTATGGGATGGTGGCATTACCCATCTTGATTTTGTTCCCATTTTTGCGATTGAAAACGAAAAAGAAATGGCCGAAACAGCAGAAAGTGTTGTTAGAAAATTGAATGCATCTCCCATTTATCCAACCTTATTTAAGAAAACCTTTCCAAGTTTGGACACCATTACAGCACCTTACATGCTCAAAGCACTTTCTCAATACATGTTGCTTTTGGTTTCTGACCAATCCAAATATGATCAGTTTTTGAGGGGAGAAGCAAATTTATCCAGCGAAGAAACAGCTGGACTCACATTATTCAAGGCAAAATGTGCGAGCTGTCATTCAGGAGCACTTTTTACCAATTATGCCTTTCTTGATAATGGTTTGGATGTGACTCATAAAGACATTGGAAGAGCTTTGATATCAGCACGAGCAGAAGACACTGGAAAATTTAAAGTCCCTAGTCTGCGAAACATCCTGTTGACAGCACCTTATATGCATGATGGTCGATTTAAAACAATAAATGAAGCAATTGATCACTATCGATTTCATGTAAAAGATACACCAAATCTGGATACTAGACTCAAGACCAACGGAAAGCCTGGTATATCCCTGACGGATGAAGAAGTTGAAAATTTAGTTTCATTTTTGAAAACATTGACGGACTACAAATTTATTTCAAATCCCATTTTCTAAGTTCAAAAATAACTTGGTCCCTTTATTGGCATTCGTTGTGAAAAAGGTGTTACAGCGCTTTGGATAAAAAATCCTTTAAGAATAGGAAATACACTACCTTTGCAACTTTTTTACAACGCACCAGATGTTTTTCAAAGAATTAGGAATTATTGAGCCTATCCTCAAGGCTTTACAAGAGGAAGGCTATACCCAACCCACACCCATTCAAACACAATCGATTCCTATTTTACTAGAAGGAAGAGATCTCATGGGATGTGCCCAAACCGGAACAGGTAAGACAGCAGCTTTTGCCATCCCAATACTCCAACACTTATACAATAAAAAGGCTGAGCTTGATGGTCATAAAAAAATCAAAGCATTGATTTTGACCCCAACGAGAGAACTTGCCATACAAATAGCGGAGAGTTTCACCGTTTATGGCAAATATACTGGTCTGAAAAATACGGTGATATTTGGAGGTGTAAAACAAGGAGCACAAACATTTGCACTCAGTAAAGGCATTGATATCTTGATTGCAACACCTGGTCGATTGCTCGATCTGATGAATCAAAAATTCATTTCACTCAAAGACATAGAGTATTTTGTTTTGGATGAGGCCGATCATATGTTGGATATGGGTTTCGTACAAGATATAAAAAGAGTCATAGCAAAGTTGCCTGTAAAAAGGCAGTCTCTGTTTTTCTCGGCCACAATGCCTATGGAGATTGTCGAACTTTCACGACAAATTTTGGGTGATTTTGAAAAAGTAACGGTAAAACCAGAACAAGCCACTGCAGAAAGAGTCGGCCAAGCAGTTTACTTTGTGCACAAGAACAACAAGGGCAATCTACTGATTTACACCATTCAAACCAAAAAATTTGATACAGCCCTTGTCTTTGCCAGAACCAAACATGGCTGTGACAAGATCGTAAAAATGCTCGACAGGGCGAATATCAAGTCTGAAGCAATACATGGAAATAAATCGCAGGTTGCAAGACAACGCGTGCTCAATGATTTCAAAAATGGAGATTTGAAAATTTTGGTAGCAACTGATATTGCTGCACGGGGCATCGATGTGGATAATCTTTCTTTGGTCATCAACTATGAGCTACCCAATATTGCTGAAACTTATGTTCACCGCATTGGTCGTACTGGTAGGGCAAGTGCAAGTGGAATAGCCATTTCTTTTTGTGATGGCGAAGAAAAAGCCATGCTAAGAGACATTCAAAAGTTGATCAATCAGCAAATTCCGGTTGTCAAAAAACACCCTTTTGAGGGTGATGATACAACAGAAGTCATTGCAACTAAAAAACCTGGTCCCAACCAGAGAAATCACAGTGCGCCCAGAAATGGAGGTGGACCTAAAACAAATTCCAACCGCAAGAAAAAGGTTTGGGGAAAAAACAAACCAAAAAGTAGGTAAACCAGCACTACTGTTTAATCTGTTACACTAGTTATTTTCCAAATTAAGATCATTTCCATTTGGTTTGGGGGGTTCATTTTGCCATTAAAAGGTTTTATTTCTAACTACTCTATTTATTAATTGCACTTTCTAAAATGCAATTAGTGGTATATTTTGCACTTTCTGGTGTGTATTTCCCCATTATAAATCATTATAGTTAATAATTTGAGCGATAAAGCGTGAAATTATCGCTCAAAAGAGATAAAATAGACTTTATAAGCAGTTATTGATTGATAAAAAGAGGTTTTATCAATCAAAATATAAGTATATTTGAGTGATAAAAATAAAAATATCGCTCATGAAATGGGTATGGCAAGACAATAATTGGCCGAATTTTACATACAGTCACCCAGAATTGCATGACAAAGAAGCCATTTTCAATCAAAACATTGGCATAGTGATTGGGGCTATGAACCATTTGGCAGAAAGTAATCATTCCATGGCAACCATAGATATATTGACACAAGAAGCCGTATCAACCTCCAGCATAGAAGGAGAAATTTTGAGAAGAGATTCGGTCCAAAGTTCCATACGAAAACACATGGGCCTGAAAATAGACCGCGGAAATATCAAAGCCAACGAAGCTGGAATAGCAGAATTGATGGTCAACCTCTATTATCTGTATCGAAATCCTTTGGACAAAGAGATGTTGTGTGACTGGAACCTCATGGTTTGTAATGGAAGAAGAGATCTTGATGTGATAGGCGATTATCGAAAACACGTCGAACCCATGCAAGTGGTAGGAGGTAGTTATAATAAACCAAAAGTTTTTTATGAAGCACCTCCTTCAAGTCAACTGGATCACGAAATGGAAAAATACATTTCTTGGTTCAACCGAGCTTTGGCTGATCGCAAAAATCTACCCAACTTAGCGTTTGCCGGAATGGCCCATTTATATTTTGAAATGATACATCCGTTTGAAGATGGAAATGGACGGATTGGAAGGGCACTGGTTGAGAAGAGTTTATCGCAAAGAATCAATCGACCTGCTTTGAATTCCTTTGCCAAAGTGATAGATCAAAATAAAAAAGAATATTACAACGCCTTAAAAGCCTGCAATCATTACCTTGACATATCGAGTTGGTTGCACTATTTCACAGACACCATCATCGCCTCTCAAGAATATACCATAAACTTGATCAAATTTATCATTGACAAAAGCAAGTTTTTTACCAAGTATAAAGACATCAATCAACGACAGGAGAAAGTATTATTGAGGATATTTGAAGAAGGTATGGAAGGTTTCAAAGGGGGACTGAGTGCCAATAATTATCAAACGATCGCTCAAACTTCTCCCGCAACAGCGACGAGGGACTTGCAAGAGCTGGTCAATATGGGCGCGCTTACAAAATCTGGTGAATTGAAGAGCACTCGGTATTGGTTGAATTTGAAGCATTTGTGAAATCTGGCTGAATGGCTGAGTTGCTCAATTGCTGAACTGCAAAATTGCTGAACTGCTGAGTTGCTGAATTGCTGAACTGTCTGAATTGCAGAACTGTCTTAACTGCTGAACTGCTGAGTTGCTGAATTGCTGAACTGCAAAATTGCTGAATTGCTGAATTGCTGAATTGCAGAACTGTCTGAATTGCAAAATTGTGCCAAAGTGGCATTGCCAAATTGCTCCTACGAGGAATTGAACTCATTGAACTCATTGAACTCATTGAAATCATTGAAATCATTGAACTCTTATTGCGCCAAAGACATTGCCAAATTGCTGAATGGCTGAACTGCGAAATTGCGGAATTGTCTCCAAGAAATTGAACTTCTGCAAACTGACTACTGATAACTGATAACAAAAAGCTCGCAACTCGTGGCTTGTGGCTCGTGGCAAAAAACTGAATGCTGAGAACTGATAGCTGATACCACATCATACCAACAAAAAAGGCCCGGAAAAACCGAGCCTTCATGCAAAAATTTAAGATTTTAAGTTTATATCACTCTGACATTCACTGCGTTCATTCCTTTTTTGCCTTGTTGGAGTTCAAACTCTACATTGTCACCTTCACGGATATCGTCAACGAGACCTGAAATGTGAGTAAAGTGTTCTTTGTTTGATCCTTCTTCTGTGATGAAACCAAATCCTTTTGATTCATTGAAGAATTTTACGGTACCTGTATACATTAATAATAAATTGTAAAAAATAAATAATGATACAAATGTACGTCTTTATTTGTTACCGAATCCATAATTTATTGGAAATGAACAAAAAATAAATTTAAAACTTGGCTAAATCAAGCTCTAGACCGCATCAATTGGTAGAAAATGATACCCGCTGCAACAGACACATTTAGTGAGTCAAAGTCCGAAATTTGGGGTATTTTGATCTTTTGATCTGCTTGTTTGAGTGTCTCAGGTGTCACTCCCATATCTTCTGCACCCATCACAATAGCCACCGGACCGCTGAAATCGCAGGCATCAATGACCACTGCCCCATGAAGATCTGTAGCCAATATTTGAATACCATACATTTTGCATTTCTCAAGAACGGCATTCATATTTTTTTCCCGACAAACAGGAATATTGAGAATAGCACCTGCAGAGATTTTGATGGTGTCACTATTGATAGCTGCGTGCTTTTTAGCAGTTATGACTACTGCATCCATTCCAAAAACAAGTGCAGACCTACAAATGGCAGCCATGTTTCTCACATCACTTACGCCCTCCAAAATTACAATAGCTGGACTTTTCCCTTGCTCAAAAGCCAAAGAGAGGACATCATCCAATTCTTGGAAATGGATAGGACTGATCATACCAACTACACCTTGGTGGTTTCTATTACCAGCCAATGCATTCAACTTTTCATTGGGAACACGGGAAAGTGGAATATTTTGATCCTTACAAATACCTCTTATTTCTTTTTCAATATCTCCCCTCAAGGAATCTAGAATGAATACTTTCTCTATATCCTTACCTTCATTTAAGGCTTCGACCAAAGGGTTTCTGCCCATCAAAACGATATTATCAGCTTGTTTCACTTACTTTCTGTTTATTAAAATGGCGATGAACGACAAAGATTAAATATTTTTATAAAAGACAATGTACTTTTAAGCCTTTGGTTTGTTTAGTAAAGAATATATTTGTCAACTTATACCCTTTACAAGAATTATTACACTTGATTGAATGTAAAATCAAATTTATGCAAAAACATTACTTCCTTTTTCTGCTGTTCTGTGGTCTTTCTTTTTTTATACAAGCACAAGACAAGGTCTCACTAAGTCTTCAACACCTTGCTAAAAATGAAAAAAAATATCATTTAAATCAAGAAGACTTGGAATCTTTCAAGTTAGTTCATGAAGCTAGCTTACAAAAGTCAGGTGCTACAACCCTGTATTTACAACAGCATATAGAAGGTGTAGAAATTCAAAACGCAATGATTATTGTGACTTTTAACAAATTTGGCAAAGTTGTGCACGTTGGAAATTCAGCTATCCCACAATTAAAATCCATAAAAAGAATCGATGAAGCTAAAATGGAAATGGATGCAGCTGCTGTTTTTGCTGCTAAACATTTAGGTGTGCTTCGTCCAGAAATTCCCAATATTGCCAAAAGAAGTGAGGATGGTTTTGGAGTACTCAGACAAACTTCGTACACAAAACAAGACATGCAAGTTAAGCCTGAGTATGTTTTTAAAGATGGAAATCTACACCTCACCCATCAAATCACGATGGAAATGGCAGAAAGCGCTGATTATTGGCAAATTAATGTTTCAAAAAAAGATGGAAGCATCATCAAGCAACACAATTATACTTTGTACTGCAATCATCAAAGTGGCAAGTACAAGCATGATGAAACATGTTTCCAGGAAAATCACCCTAAGCGATCAAATGAATTGCCTTCTTATGTCAATAACCAAAAAAATACATTCTTAGCAAGTCCAGCAAAATACAATGTGTATCCTTTCCCAATTGAAAGTCCCGTACACGGAGACCAATCAATAGTCATCAACCCACATTTTGAAGAAGCATCACCCTTTGGCTGGCATGACATTAATGGTATCGAAGGTCCAGAATATACAATCACTCGGGGAAATAATGCATATGCCTTTGTGGACAAGGACGATAATGATTTGCCAGACTCAGATACACCCATTCCAAATGGAGGTGATACATTGGTTTTCAATCATAAACATGACCTCACTTTAGAGCCCCTTGCCAATGCGAGTGCCGCACAAACCAATTTATTTTATGCCATCAACATGATGCATGACATCACTTTTCTCTATGGTTTTGATGAAGCTGCAGGAAATTTTCAAACCAAAAACTATGGTGGACAAGGAAGAGGTAATGACGCTATCAATGCAAATGCTTTTGACGGACTAACATTGACGACACCCAAGTTGAATAATGCTAACTTCAGTTCTCCAACTGATGGAAACAGCGGTAAGATGCAAATGTATTTATGGAATAGGGCGGCAGGTGCTGTCAACATTACAGAGCCGGAAGAATTGATTACCACTATTTCTGAATATGGTTTGGCAAACGGATTTGGAGTTCCGATCCCTAGTTCGAATGATGAACCAGTAATTGGAAGTTTGGCTTTAGCCACTGATAATTCTTTATCTCCAACAAGAGTTTGTAGAACAGCAAATGTCGACCTTACTGGAAAGATTACTTTAGTTGACAGGGGTGAATGTGATTTCTCTGAAAAAATTTATAATGTCCAGCAAAAAGGAGCAGTCGCTTGCTTTATTTGTAATGCATCTGGCATCAATGGAGGTAATGGCGAAGAATTAATAAACATGTCTGGAGGAACAAACGCTGAAAAAGTGGATATTCCTGCGATTTTTATGAAGAAGAGCGATTGCGACAGGTTGAAATCCTACATTACGAGAGGTTTGGATATAAAAATAAAACTACAATCACCAGCTGATAGTGGTCCAGCATACCTCGATGGTGCTTTTGACAACGGTATCATTGCCCATGAATTTGCTCATGGCATTTCTATCAGACTTACTGGAGGTCCTGGAAATTCTGGATGCCTTTCTAATGCTGAGCAAATGGGCGAAGGTTGGAGTGATTTCTTTGCACTTGCAACTACCGCAAAAGAAGGAGATTTAGGTACTAATCCAAGAGGAATAGGTGCGTTTGCATCCGCTCAACAAGCCAATGGAAATGGCATCAGAAGATATCCTTATTCTACCGATATGTTGGTCAATCCTCAGACATTTGATGACATCAAAGGTACAACCAGTGAACACGCAATTGGGGAAATCTGGGCTGATTGCCTTTGGGACCTATATTGGGCCATGTCTGACGCACATGGATTTGATGATGATATCAAAAACACAGAATCTGGAAATGGTAAAGCCATGCAATTGGTGATGAATGGATTGAAGATACAAGGCTGTAATCCAGGATTCATTGAGGGTAGAAACGCCATCCTTGCCGCAGATGAAATTCTTTTTGGTGGAGAAAATAGTTGTTTGATTTGGAATGTTTTTGCCAGAAGAGGATTGGGTTACTTTGCAGATGGAGGAAGTGCCAATGACTCCAATGATGGCAAAGAAGATTTTGAAGCATTACCTACTTGTATAGAAAAATTGAAAATATCTAAAAAAGTACCACAAATTGTAACTGCAGGAGCTTCCATTCCAGTGGAGCTCAAAGCGATAAACCACGTCAAATCCGATCTGACAGGCGTTTTTGTAGAAGATGAGCTTGCAGAAGGTTCTAGCTTTATCTCTGGGTCATCAAATTTTCCAGCGGAAGTAAACGGTAGTAAAGTTCGTTTCAACATTGGCAACATGGCCTATGAGCAAGAGGTGATTATTACCTATTCTGTGATTGCACCTTTGGATAAGTCTGAAACTCAAATTTTGTATGATATTGATGGCGGAGTAGATGGATTTGATATAGACATCACGGTAGGCTTTGACACTTGGACCATTGCAGAAGAAGGTGCAAAATCAGGTTCTTTGGTATTCTATATTCAAAACACCCTAGATTTCAATGACCATTCCTTAATAACACCCAATTTTGCGGTAAAAGGGGAAAGACCAGTTTTGCGATTCTTCCAGAAATTTGACACAGAAGCAGTGTATGATGGTGGTTTTGTACAGATCTCAAAAGACAATGGAAATTCATGGGAAAATATCTCTGACGAATCTTATTTGAGAAACGGACCTACAGATGACATCAGTTATTCTACCATTCCGATTCCAGGTTTAAGGGGTTTTTCAGGTAATTCCAATGGGTATATTGATACCTATATAGATTTAGAAGCTTACAAAAATTTAGATGTAAAATTCAAATTCAGATTTGCAACTGATACGGCAGTAACAGTTCAAGGTGGTGGATGGTGGATCGATGATATCGAACTCATGGACCTCAAATCTACAGGAAGTGTAGCTTGTATAAATGATGTTTCTTTAGATAAGGAAGCATGTACTGCTGAGCAGATTACGATCATCAACAGTGACGTTGCGCTCAATAATCAAGACGAAGCATTGGCTAATTTTTCTGTGAAATTGGTACCTAATCCCGCCAATGGTTATGTCAATCTCGTAGTTGATTCTGAAGAGAAAATGGATGCCAAAGTAATGATCAGAAGTTTAGATGGTAAAGTTATAAAATCGAGTAATGCGACCATTTTCGCTGAAATCAATACCATCAACCTAGACATCAATGAACTCAAACCAGGTATGTACATCATAGAACTACAAGGAGCAAAAAATAGATTTACTCAGAAATTAATTGTATACTAAAATAAAATGGTCAGTTATCAAATAGATGGGAAAAGAGCCATCATTACCTTTCAATCGGAGGCTCATAATGCCCTTAATCTGGAAGATCTTAATGAAATAAAGACACTTCTAGCTTCATCTTCAGACAACCCAGAGGTTGGCGTGGTACTCTTGCAAAGTACTGGTGAAAAGACTTTTTGTGCAGGAGCAAACTTCAATCAACTCATTTCTATTACAAGTCATGAGGAAGGCCAAACCTTTTTCAATGGCTTTGGCAACGTGATTTTGGCCATCAAAAATTGTAATAAGGTTGTGGTAGGACGTATCCAAGGGAGAGCCATTGGCGGTGGAGTTGGTTTAGCAGCTGCTTGTGACTTCACCATTGCATCAAAATTTGCAACCATCAGACTCAGCGAATTAAATATTGGTTTAGGACCATTGGTGATTGGACCAATGGTTGAGCGAAAAATGGGCCTGGCAGCACTTACCTCCCTTTCTTTAAATCCCCAAGAATGGCAGACTGCTTATTGGGCAAAAGAAAAAGGCCTTTACAATGAAGTATTTGAAACTCAAACTCAGTGTGATGCCTATCTGGAAAGTTTTCTGATCAATATTGAAGCCATGAGTAGTGAAGCAAAAACTGCGGTAAAAACCATGTTGTGGCACGATACAGATCACTGGGATCAACTTTTGAACAATAGAGCTGCACAAAGCGCTCGCCTGTTGATGACAGAATCTTGTAGGAATGAAATCAATAAATTCTTATCCAAGTCCGTTTAGAATTTAAGAAGTTTATAAGGAACATAAATTCTTGCCAAACGTCAAATTTTTATAGTTCAAAAGAAACTCCATTCAAATCAATCTTGAGAAGCCATAAACCAGATTAAAATATTTAAAAAACACCATTCAATTATGAAAAAATACCTGCTTTTATTTGCCTTGAGTATTACAACATTGACCTCATGTGACCAGAAAACCTTGGATGCCGTCCTTAACAGTAGTGGAGTTTTATCCGATGCAGACATTTCTAAAGGCCTCAAGCAAGCTTTGGAAAAAGGTGTTGACAACAGTGTGACTTATCTTGCGAAGGAAGGTGGATATTATCAATCTGTTTATAAAATTCTATTACCCGCAGAAGCGCAAATGGTGACTTCAAAGTTGAGAGTCATTCCAGGATTTGGGAATTTGGAAGAAGAAGTGGTCAAAAGAATCAACAAAGCTGCCGAGGATGCTGCATCAAAAGCAGGCCCTATTTTCTTGAATGCCATCACACAAATGACGTTTGCCGATGTGAGAAATATATTGATGGGTGAAAAAAATGCAGCAACCAACTATCTTCAAAGAGTAACTTATGCAGCACTTTATGATGAATTCAAACCAGTTGTCGTAGGCTCACTCAATAAGTTTGGTGCACTTGACTATTGGGGTAATGCCATCAATTCCTATAATAAAATACCATTTGTTGACAAAGTAAATCCAGACTTAGCCGACCACGTAACAAACAATGCTTTGAAAGGTCTATTTGCATTGATCGAACAAAAAGAGTTGGGAATCAGGACAGACATATCGCAAAGAACCTCAGATTTGCTTAAGAAAGTATTTGCGAAACAAGATTAATCATGTAAATATAGGTTGTAGGGACGAAAAATTTTTCGTCCCTACAACCTTTTTTCTTTGAAAAAATTGGTCATCAACTCACTGCATTCTTTATGGAGGACGCCATATTCTACTTTTGTCTTTGGGTGTAAAATTGATTTTCCAAAGCGCATAAACCCCCTCTTTTCATCATCAGCACCATAAACTACCCTACCTATTTGACTCCAAAACAAAGCACCAGCGCACATCACGCAGGGTTCAACAGTAACATATAAAGTACAATCAGGGAGATACTTGGCATTCAAAAAATTGGTGGCTGAAGTAATGGCAATAATTTCTGCATGGGCGGTCACATCGTGCAATAATTGCGTTTGATTGTGAGCCCTTGCAATGATTTGATTGTTTGCAACGATGATGGCGCCGACAGGTACTTCATCACTTTCAAAGGCCTTTTGTGCTTCTTTGAGGGCTTGTTTCATAAAGTGGTCATCGCTAAAAATAGAAAGACCAGATACATCAATTGCCATTAAAATTAAGTTGGTTGAGTCGCAAAAATATAAAAGATTATCACTTTCACTGCGCTCATTTCCCTAGTTGATAAAATCAATTTACAAACCGAAAAAAAGGCTTATTGTAAATTTAACGCAAAAAAAAGAATGTAGCCTCACACTTATATTGAGGTTTTTTATACTTTTGCGCATGGAAACAACAAACACTAAAATCATTCAAGAGGCACTCACATTTGACGATGTGTTATTAGTGCCTAGGTATTCAGAAGTTCTTCCGCGTACCGTAGATATTTCCACACAACTTACAACAGATCTCAAGCTCAACGTGCCAATGGTATCTGCTGCTATGGATACTGTTACCGAATATGGCTTGGCGATTGCTATTGCCAGAGAAGGTGGTATTGGCATCATTCATAAAAATATGAGCATCGAAGCCCAAGCTGAGCAAGTACGAAAAGTAAAACGTTCTGAAAGTGGCATGATCATAGATCCGGTGGTGCTCAAAGAAGATGCGTTGGTTGCGGATGCACTTGATTTGATGCGGACTTATCGCATTGGAGGCATTCCCATCATTGATGACTTTGGCAAATTAATTGGCGTACTGACCAATCGTGATTTGAGGTTTGAGGTAACACTCAACAGGCCAATCAAAGAAATCATGACGAAAACCAACTTGATTACTGCTCCCGAAGGAACAGATCTCAATCAAGCTAAAGATATTTTACAAAAATATAAGATAGAAAAACTTCCTGTTGTCAACAAGGATAATTTGTTGGTAGGACTCATTACCTATAAAGACATTTTGAAAAGAGAAGATTACCCCAACTCTAGTAAAGATTCTCGAAGCCGATTGTTGGTTGGCGCTGCAGTAGGTGTAAAACCAGAAACGATGGACAGGATTGCAGCGTTGGTTGAAGTTGGAGTGGACGTTGTTTGTGTAGACACAGCTCACGGCCACAGTGCTTATGTGCTCGATGTGATCAAGGATATTAGAAAAAAATTCCCTTACCTTCAGATAATTGGTGGTAATGTTGCAACTGCCGAAGGTGCAAAAGCCCTTGCAGATGCTGGAGTAAATGGTGTAAAAGTGGGCGTTGGTCCTGGCAGTATTTGTACCACAAGAATCGTAGCTGGCGTGGGCGTTCCACAACTCACTGCTATCATCAATGCTTCCAATGGTTTGAGAGGTACCGGTATTCCAATCGTAGGAGATGGAGGCATCAGGTATACTGGAGATATTGCCAAAGCTTTGGCAGCAGGTGCAAGTACCATCATGGCTGGTTCACTTTTTGCCGGAACAGAAGAAGCTCCTGGCGAAACCATCATTTATGAAGGCAGAAAATTTAAAGTTTATCGTGGAATGGGCTCACTTGGTGCCATGGAATTGGGATCAAAAGATCGATATTTCCAAGATGTGGAAGATGACGTAAAAAAATTGGTCCCAGAAGGTATAGAAGGTCGTGTGCCTTTTAAAGGTACAGTTTCTGAAGTCATGGTGCAGTACATTGGTGGTTTGCGTGCCAGCATGGGATATTGTGGTGCAGGAAGCATTGCAGAATTTCAAGATACACAGATGGTGAAGATTACAAATTCTGGATTATCTGAGAGCCACCCACATAATATTTCGATTACGAAGGAGGCACCTAATTATTCGAGGAGAGGGTAAGGAATTGGACTTTTCTACAAGTTTTATTCCTGCTTTATAATGTTTTTGGTTCTCTACTCTGAAAGGTAGTTTAAACTTCAGACTGCTCCTCTACCCGCTTCTTCAATGCCTCATTCATTAACTTAAAATTTGCGGGCACTTCTTCTCTCAACATTTTGCCAAGAAAGGGCACTATAATGCCTTTAAAGAATTCACTTTGAAGAAAGGTTGTCGTTCCATCACCATTATCCACCAACTCAAAAGTGTGTTTTCCATCAAATATCCCTTTGAAAAATAAATGCCCAATCCATTCAAATTTCTGGTTTTTATCATAAGCTAAAACAAGAGGTTTAAAGGTCATTTTACCAAAACTTACAGTGATGGTTTTGCCAACAACAACATCTCCTTTTATGGATTTGATGAAGGGATTCCAATCCTCATATCTTTCAAAATTGCTGAGGACTTCCCATACTGAAGCGGGATTTGCTTTTATGACGATACTGGTTTTAATTTCTTTGCTCATTTTTTATTTATTTAATGAAACAAAGTTGAAGCTAAAAAAAAGACCACTGGTTGATATAGATCAAGAAAGCACTTATGATTCTAATTATTTCAAATTTTTATTTCTCAGCCTACTGAGCGTCTCAGGAGTCATGCCCAACATTGACGCAATGTACTGATGGGGCACCTCATTGAATAAATGCATTCTTTTGACCAAAAACTGTTGATATCTTTCTTCAGCCGTCATGGACAAAAATGAAAACACCCTGTCCTCCAACATCAGAAAACATTTTGAGATAAAGGTCTTTTCCAATGCTGCCCAATTTGGAATAAAGTCGCCCAATCTGTTTAAATCATTCCGATCTATCGAATACAACTCGCAGTCCGACAAAGCTTGAATTTCCCACCGCGCTGTCGTGCCAAACATGATGCTAGACAAGTCAGTAATCAATTCACCTTCTGCTGCAATCCATTGGGTAACCTCTTTACCGTCCTGATAAGCAAACACCCTCAAAGCCCCTGATCTGATGAAGCTCAAGGTGTTGCAATTCCTGCCTTGTCGACAAAAATATTCATTTTTCAAAAGCGCATTTTCTTTGAAAAATGTAGCTGTTTGCGGAAGTAACTGAGGCTGAATTCCAAAGTATTGACCAATGTATTGTTCTTTGCTACTCATTTGATATATTTATGTTTGCTAGAAAATCACTTATAAAATTGAAAGGGTGAATTTCTTGAATGTGCAATCATCAGAATAGTAAAGATAAATGAATAAAGGAAGATTGGAAGCGTTTAGTGATGGTGTATTAGCCATCATCATTACCATCATGGTATTGGAACTCAAGGTGCCACAAGGCAATGAGCTCAAAGATCTTCAACCTTTGATTCCGAAAGTCTTAAGTTACTTATTGAGTTTTATTTATATAGGTATTTATTGGAATAATCATCACCACATGATGCACACTGTCAAAGTCGTGAATGGTCGCATCCTTTGTGCCAATTTGCATCTGTTGTTTTGGTTATCGTTGGTTCCTTTCTCAACGGGATGGGTAGGTGAAAACCATTTTGGTCAGACTCCTTTGGCCTTGTATGGTATCAATCTATTGATGGCTGCAATTGCTTATTTTATTTTACAAAATGTCATCATACAAAGTCACGGAGCTGACTCGGTGCTTGCAAAAGCAGTTGGTGATGACGTGAAAGGTAAACTTTCTCCGGTATTGTACCTATTTGCCATTTTGAGTAGTTGGTATTTGCCTTGGCTAGCAGGAATCATTTACATCATTGTTGCCTTGATGTGGTTGATTCCAGACAAAAGAATTGAAGAAAAATTGAAATAAAATCTAGGAAACTTTAGGTCTTTGGCAGTAGTGGTGGTTTCTTTTTGAATGCAATGATCAATCCACAAATGATGACGAATAAAATACCCAACCAAGTGATCAGAGAAGGTATAGGGTCTGACAAAAGAATGCCAAATAATATAGAAAATACAATGTTGCTGTAACCTACAGCAGCTATTATTCCAGTCTTTTGATGGCTGAATGCTTTGGTTAAATAGATTTGACCAAACAATGCAGCAATTCCCAATAACAAAACCCAACCTAGATCTCTCCATTGAGGCCAAACCCATTTCTCTATGATAAAATCAAAATCAGGATTGTAAAAAAAATGGCCTATGACCATAGATATAACGGGTAAAACGATTCCCGCAGCCATAAAAGAAAAAACGATCACTTTGGTGTCATAATAGTCTCGCAACCCGCGGATACTCAGATATGCACTCCCTGTTAACACAGCATTGCTAAAACCAATGGTGTTGCTTTTGAGACTCAAGGAACTTACACTTATTTGAGGGAAGAAAATCATACATATTCCTGCAAAGCCCACCAATACAGCTAGCCATTCTTTGGGTTCGAGTTTTTCACCAAATGCAAAAATGCTCATGATGGCTAAAAATACAGGATACGATTGCTGATAAGTAATGGCAACTGCAAGGCCAATTTTTGAAATACTGTAGAAAAATGCATAAAGTGCGATCGTACCTATCACTCCTCTAAAAATCAACAATGCAATTTTTCCGCCTTTCTGTACAGCAGGAATTCTATATAACGCATAAATGATAAAAGGAATACCAACTAAATTTCTAAATAAAACCAACTCAATGGGGCCTATATCATTGCGCAAAATTCTGGTGCACGCTCCTGTGAGTGCAAAACAAAATGAAGCGATGAGCATGTAAATGATGCCTGCATTGGCGTCTACTTGTTCACTGTGCTCATCAACATTTATTGGGTTATTGTTTGAAGCAAGTACTTTAGTCATACCTAATTTGCAAAATTAAAATTAAGGCATTTTTTTGAAAAAAAACAAGAAATTGAAAAACTTGGATGACCTTCAGCTTGAATACATGGATTCAAAATTTATTTGACAGTAATTATGAAAAGTTGCAATTCATATGTCGGAATAATGATATCTTCATTTTAATAAAATCAAAATAAAAATAGGCCATGCACATAAGACTCCATGTTAAAATAATGTTGGTTTTAGGTACTTTCATTTTTTTATTTCTGGCTTGTAAAGAAAGTTCGTCAATTCCATCTTCAGAAATAAATCCAGATTTAAGCACATTCAAAATAGAAATTAGTACAGCCGCTGATCAGCATTTCAAAACTTGGTTCCCCAAAATAATCGATACCATCAATGGCGGTTATTATACAAATTTTGAGTATGACTGGAAGATGTCAGACCAACAAGAAAAAATGTTGGTGACTCAAGCCAGAGCATTATGGGCGGCTTCTATTGCTAGTCAGTATTATCCACACGATTCAACATTCAAAATCGCTGCTGATCATGGATTTGCATTTCTTACCAATCAAATGTGGGATGAAGTCAATGGAGGTTTTTATCTCAATTATCCAAAGACCCATTCCGGTGAAATTTCCTATAAACTATTGTATGGCAATGCCTTTGCGTTGTATGCTCTGGCTGAATATGCCAAAATAAATGATTCAAAAAAGGTCATTAAATGGATCGAAAAGACCTTTCAGTGGATGGACTTCAAAGCGCGTAGACCTGGTGAGTCTGGATATTACAACATCATTACCGACACATCACAAGACAAAAATTCGGCAGCATATCTCAAGTTTGCTGGTTCAATAGGTTGGGGAAATCCCGATTGGAAGGATCAAAACACTTCCATTCATTTATTGGAGGCATTTACAAATGCTTATGTAGTTTGGCCAGATGAACGACTCAAATTGAGGTTGGAAGAGATGCTTTTGATAGTTAGAGATAAAATGGTCAATGAAAAAAATGGACTCAATCTTTATTTTGACCAAGATTTCAAACCCATCACTTTTGTGGATGAGTCGCGGGAAACTATTCTCAAAAACATAAACTTAGATCACATATCCTTTGGACACAATATCGAAACGTCCTTTTTGATGATCGATGCTGCCAGGATTTTGTACGACACCATTGATACCCTCACAATGAAAGTCGCCACCGCCCTTTTAGATCACACCATTGCGCATGGTTTTGGTCCAAATTACACTGGTATTTATGATAAAGCTTATCAGTTCAAAGGTAGTGATACATTGGAGATCGTAGCCAATCAAAAAACCTGGTGGGCACAGGCTGAAGCCTTACACACTCTGGTTTTATTTTCCAGCTTGCTTCCTGAGCGCAAAACAGAATTTATGAACATTGCCATTAAACTATGGGGCTACATGAAACAAAATATAATTGATTCTGAACACGGAGGTTGGTATGGCAACGGTTTGGACAATAATCCTGAGTCCAAAACAGAAAGAAAAGCGCATCCATGGAAAGGGCCCTATCATGATGGCAGGGCTTTGTTGTTTTGTAAAATGTATTTACAATAGTGATCTTTTTTACGATAACGATTGACTAAATAGTTGACTTCAACTGTCACTTTTATTTGATAATTGTGAAAAAATACACGGTTTATTTCTGATTTAAAATTATTGTTATATCATTGAATGAAGTTTAAAATCAGAAATTAAAAGCACATGTTTAGCAGAAAAAAGCACTTACAACTTACACTTTGCACCTTATTTATCATTCTATTTTCAAACCAAATTCGTAGCCAACAACTGACTCTTTCTCCTGAAGGGTATTTCACCAGCAGAGGATTGGATGTGACTGTTTTTGATGACATATATCCTGATGGGCATCAAACAGGAGTCACGGTGATACAACACGGCGAACGCACCATTGCTAATGGAGATTTGCGTTTGGAAATTTCTCCCGGGCAATGGTCTCCTGTACCAAAAGGTGGAAAAAAAACAGTAGATACTTTACAAAATATCATCATTCAGGAATTATGGTATCCAGATTCTTCAAAAAACAGAGTCGGTTTTAACCCCATAATTTATCCAGATCTTAGATTTAAGTATCGGGTGAAAGTGCAACCTACCAAAGGACATGCTTTCAGAATCACCGTTGATTTGGACGAAGAAATCCCAAAAGAATGGGTAGGCAAAATTGGATTTAATCTAGAAATATTCCCTGGTCAAGTATTTGGTAAGACCTACAGCGGAGGAGGTAAGACCGGTATTTTCACGCCTTCACCTTATGGGCCAGTTGGTTTACAAAAAGATGGAGAAATGTTGGGTATGGCTTTGTGCCAAGGCAAGGAAATCATCATTTCACCTGAAGATGAGCGGTATGCAGCCAAATTCATTTCTCATATGGGTGAATTGGTTCTTTGGGACGGAAGGACCAATCACAACAATGGTTGGTTTATTGTGAGGGCAGAGGTTGCAGCAGGCAAGACCAAAAACGTCATCGATATCGAAGTTGATCCTACCGTGATCGAAGGTTGGGAGTATGAGCCAGTTGTGCAAATTTCACAAGTAGGTTATTACCCGGGACAAAACAAAATGGCTGTAATTGAAACAGATAAGGCACACAAAAATAACTTACCATTAGTACTATACAGACATGATAATGGTGGAAAATCCATAGCAAAAACCATGATTCCAACTTTATGGGGGGATTTTCTGAGGTATCAATATTTCACTGCGGATTTTAGCGATATTAAAGAAGAAGGTATTTACTCCCTTGCTTATGGCGAGTCAAAAACAAATGCTTTCAGAATAGACAAAAATTTGTTGGATCGGGATGTATGGCAACCCGTGATAGACTACTTCATGCCAGTACAAATGTGTCATATGCGGGTAAACGAAAAATATAGGGTTTGGCACGACTTCTGTCATTTGGATGATGCTTTGATGGCACCTATCGACACCAATCATTTCGACGGCTACAAACAAGGACCATCAACTTTGACCAAATTCAAACCTCTTCAACCGGTAAAAGGGCTCAATCAAGGTGGCTGGCATGATGCTGGAGATTATGACTTAAGGGTGGAATCACAAATAGGAGATGTTATGAATCTCGCATTGATGCTGGAAGAGTTTGACATAGATGACTACGACGCGACTGCGATTGACTTCAAAAAGAAAATTGTAGAAATTCACCAACAAGATGGCATTCCAGATTTGGTACAACAAATAGAACATGGCCTTTCATCCATTTTGGGAGGTTATAGAGCCATGGGTAGATTGTATAGAGGAATTATTTCCAATCATTTGCGACAATATGTTCTTTTGGGTGATGCATCATCGATGACTGACCAAGTATGGGACAAAAACCCTGGCCTTGGTGACGATGATAGATGGGTATTTACAGAAGAGAACCCAGATAGAGAACTCAATGTTGCTGCAGGTTTGGCGGCTACTTCAAGGGTGCTCAAAAAATACAATCCAACACTTGCAAAAGAATGTATGGATGTGGCCATTGTATTGTTCCAAAAGGCAGCTCCAAAAATAAGGAGGCCAAGTGGTAAGCTCAGAACGCTGGTAGAATTTGCATTAACAACAGAAGACCAAAAGTGGGTCAATGAAATCATTACCATTAAGTCCGATGTTTTATCTAGTTTTGATCGAGTTGGATTTCATGTGGGCAGAATCAAACACATGATCAAAGACCAAGACTTACTCAAAGAGCTAGATCAAAAAGCAGAACTTCTGGGCAATAAATTGAGAGCTAATGCAAAAGCTGACTCTCCATATGGCGTTCCCTACAAACCCAATATTTGGGGTGCAGGTTGGACGCTTCAAGAGTTTGGTGTTGATCAATATTATTTCTGTAAATCTTGGCCAGACCGAGGCTTTACGGATTTGTATGCCAATGCACTCAATTTCATCCTTGGTGTTCATCCAGGAAATAATACAGCCTCTTTTGCTAGCGGAATTGGTTCAAATTCACTTTTAGTTGCTTATGGTGTGAACAGAGCTGATTGGTCTTATATTCCGGGTGGGGTCGGTTCTGGTACTGCATTAATAAGGCCCAATTTGCCAGAGCTCAAGACCTGGCCATATTTCTGGCAACAAACAGAATATGTAATGGGTGGAGGGTCTACAGATTTTATGTTTTTGGTATTGGCGGTGAGGAAATTGATGTCCAATTAATTCAATCCCTTGCAGAAGCAGGGACACGTGGAGTTCAATGGGAGTTCAATGGGAGTTCAATAGGAGTTAAATGGGAGTTCAATTAGGTCAAGGAGTTTAAAGGAATTATTGTAGAGTCGCAAAATTTTGCGGCTTCACGAATATTTTTTCAAAGGTGGGCAATGCCTTGTCATTAACAAGAACAGGGGAGTTCAATCCCTTGCAGAAGCAGGGACAGGTTGGATTTCAATTATGTTAATGAATTTAGAGGAATTATTGGAGAGTCGCAAAATTTTGCGGCTTCACGAATATTTTTACAAAGGTGGGCAATGCCTTGTCATTAACAAGAACAGGGGAGTTCAATGGGAGTTCAATAGGAGTTCAATAGTAGTTCAATGGAGTTCAATGGAGTTCAATAAGAGTTCAATCCCTTGCAGAAGCAGGGACAGGTTGGAGTTCAATTATGTCAATGAATTTAATGGAATTATTGGAGAGATGCAAAATTTTGCGGCTTCACGAATATTTTTACAACGGTGGGCAATGCCTTGTCATTAACAAGGACAGGTGGATTTCAATCCCTTTACAGAACCAAAAACAGGTAGGTAAAGGTCAATTTTGGATTTCATCGTAGCTCAAATCTGAAAAGCTGACAGCTGAAAACTGATAACTGATTGCTGACAGCCAAAACTGGCTCTAGCCTTTATTCATCAACACTTGCATCAACCCCAAAATAATAATTTTTGACACCTGCATTCGTCACAATTTGGAACATAAACGCACCGCCTTCATCATTGTGCTGGTAACAAAAAGGGGCCGTTTGTGGCTTCCCGATAAACTGCAATTGGCTCAAAAAAGGCTCTGGATTTGCCACCTCTATCTTGCTTTGTAATTTTTCAAAGGCTTGTTCTTCTGTCAAACAAGAAAGTATGATGGGGCTTACTTTCTGTTTATATCCTGGTTTTGTGTGAATGTCAATAACTCCGTTTCTTGCCAAAGCGCCAAAGTTATATCGGGTTGTTTTGAGCTGTCGGTACAAGGATATAGAATCCACTTCATTGTATGGAATGTCAAAAACATCAGAAGATTTTTCTTGAATAATACCGTTTACCAGCAAAGTTGGTGACTCAGGAAAAGGATTACGGGTATCCAAATTGAGCATCTTGATATCGTCTTCCTTATTTTTATTCTTAATGACTTTTATCTGAGGTAGAGCCTCTGTAAAAAACAATTTGACGGATTCAAAAGGTTGATAAACTGACAGTTTGATGTGATCGTCTGCATTGACTCCCTCCACTTCATAAATCTTTTTCTCGGCCAAAGCAATTTCATTTTTATAAATGCTTTGGATGATCAGACTTTTACTAATGTTGGATTTGATCAACGCCATGGATTTTGGATCAAGGTTTGCTTTTTGCATGATTCCACATTTCCAAATCGGCTGCAGCCAACGTTGTTCTACTTCTGCATTGATGTTGGCAGAAGAGATGACATCCAAAAATTGGCCTTTTTGATCACCATAAACCCCCGGAATGCGCAATACATAAAGTAGATCTTGCGGTGCTTTTCTCAATTGATAAATTCTTTTTGCACCACTGTGAAAAAAACCTGGTAATTTATGCTGGGTTGGCACAAAATATAACATTGCGAAATCGTATAACCAATCTGTCTCCGTCGTAAAATAGCTCATGGCGGAAACGGCAGCAAAATTTTCTGCTTTTGATATGCAAATCAAAGGCGTATTTTCATTTATCAATTCATCAAAACAGATTTGGCTTCTGGCATTTTTATCATTGTGAATGACCTCCAAATTTCCTTGGCTGACATTATTTAAAGCAATTGCTCCCTTTGTATTGATGATATTATTTACACGTTCTATTGCTAATCCACAAGGTACTTCATTGGTAAATTCAATCATATGACCATTCTGCAATCCTTTGGGCACCTCTTTGGCAACCACTGACTTATCCATGTTTTCGAAACAATCATTCAGGCTGGCATCGGTTTGTGGGTTTGAGGTCTTCAATGGACAATCACCCAATTTAATAAACCGATGATAGACCGTGTTTTCATCTCCTAAAATGTGAATGGTGGTGCTTTCTTCTATTTGAATTTTTGACAACTGTTGATCAAATATAGTGGCAGATAAAACATAAGTCCCAGGTTTTAGTGATTCTGATATGCGCAATTTACCGGTAAAAGACGCTTTCTTTTCTGCATAAAGTTGGTGGCTGATTACCTTTCCTTCGAGATCATAAATCAACATATAGATCGTAGGAAAAACAGATGCACCACTACCCTTTTTTGCTAAAACTTCATCTTGATAAATACCAAACCATAGATCCTGGCCAGGAATGACTAGATTTTGATTGACAACCAGTGTCAACGGGTTATCCTGACTGAAACCAACACTAGTGTTGAGGACAAAAACTGCAAAGAATAATATTATCTTATTCATAATAATCTATTATCATTTTTTATTGCCAATAAGACGGCCTTGTGGTACTAGAGTTTGATGAAATTGACAAGCAGTCGTAACAAGTCCTTGGTGGATTTCTGCTACAAACATTTATCCCAGGAACTCCAAGGTCATTGCTATTGGTAAAAATCCTTTTTACTGTTTTACTACCAACTGTGAAATTTCCATATGGAACTTCATTTTCATGCGAAGTGCAATAAATATTTCCGAATAGTCTACCCGGAGGTGGATCAAATAAGTCTTGTTCCTCCTTCAGAATTTTACCTAAATTATTCCAATAAACATAGGTTGTACTATCGACAGAATATTGATTGACCAAAAAACTGAAACGGTATAAAAATCGAAAATCATGGTCTGTCTGAAAAACCTTCCGTTCAAGCAATCGGTTTTTGGGAAAAGAGCTTCCTGAAAAAGCATTGATTTTACCCGTATCAAAATCTTGTTTGATATAACAAGATTTTGGAATTTGAAAACTACCAATGATGCCAATTTCGTGAAATTCATACTCCCCACTTATCCTATAAACTGTGTAAATGGGCTTGCCATTAGCCTCTAAAGCAGTATTCAATACCAAATTAACGACTGACCTGCTATTCACTCGCCCATTTAAATCAACAACACTTTCCTCGCCTATTTCTGCCCTGACGGAATCAACAGGAGCATTGGCCATCATTTTTTGGTAAGTACTTTCATATTTATGATCACCAATAATCACCTCCAATTTGTAATGTCTACCTATTTCACCTTTGACTTCAGAAGCATATATTCCTTTTCCGATATATTTGAATGTATAATTACTTCCCTGATCGTCTGAAATCCAAACCGATGCATTTTCGATAGGGTCACCATTTGCCTGTGACTTGTCGATTTCCGAAGGTATTTTTCTTATTTCAATATATTTCATTTCAAGATCATCACTTAATTGCCCAGTGATATTGATGCGATCAAAAATTTTGTTGTTTTCAAAAGGTATCTCATCTATACAATTGAATTGAGAAAGAATAGAAGTCAGCGCTAATATATATACCTTTTTTTTTATCATTTCTACTTTAAAAAATATCTCTAAACAACATTAAAAAACCCAATAAGCTGGTCTGACAGTGGTGCTATTTGGAAATAATCTGCAATCAATACATTCCCTTGGTCTTCTAGTTCCAAAACCTGTACAAAAATTCACCATTGGCACTCCTAGCTTTAAGGCACTTGTGAAAATCCTTTTAGAGGTGTATGATGCGACTGTAAAAAAGCCAAATGGCGCCTCATCTGGGTGTGATGTGCATTTGATATTATTTTCAAATCTTCCTGGAGGTGGGTCAAAAAGAGATTGCTCTTCAGAAGTGATTTTTTTGATGGTGTTCCAATACTTTATCGTCTGTTTGTCGACTGAAAATTGCTCCACTAAATAGCTAAAATTATTCGCGAATCGATAATCATAATCTTGTGTATGCAAAATTATTTCTCTTAACTGAAATTCGGGATAATCTTCTCCCGAAAATGCATTGATCCTTCCAAAATCAAAATTTTGCTTTATAAAACAAGTCCTGAGATCTGGTGCAATCCTGTCATCAACCTCCTTAAATTCGTGTTCTCCTTTCAATCTATAAATGACATTCAGTGGATTTTGCCCGTCAAATATTTTGGTATTTACCACTAAGTCTACAATTCTTCTATTTGAAACTGTCCCGTTGGTTGAAATAAACGACTTTAAGCTCAATGCAGGCCTTATACTATCGATTTGAGCATTGGGCAAAATAGTGTGAAAATCACTTTCATAAGTGTGATCACCAATAGTCACTTCAAGTTTATACGATTTGCCAATTTCTCCAATGGCTTCAGTCCTGTATTTACCCATGCCAATGTAGGTGAAATCAAATGTTTTACCTTGATCATCGCGCACCAGCACCGTTGCATTTTCTATTGGATCACCATTCGCTTGAGACTCCGAATTTTCATTGGGTATCTCTGCTATTTCTATTACATGGTAATCAATATCTTGGGTGACATCTCCAGTCAAAGGTCTATTCGTAAATTGACCACTGATGCTGATCCTGTTGAATGTTTTGTTGTTTTCAAAAGGAATCTCTTTGATGCAGCCGTTATAAAGAAAAATAATTGCAATCAGCGCTAATAAAGGCTTGTATTTATTGATCATTTTTAAAAAGGTCTATTGGATTGAAAAATTATAAGTGATGGATGGGAAAACGGTACCCAACACTGATAGTTTAAATGCGCGGACTGTTCCACCTGCCGAATCTTGTCTATAATTGACAGAATAGGCATTTTTCCTAAAATAGAGGTTGTATAAGCCCAAAGTCCAACTGCCTTTCAATTTCCTGTCGGTACGATAATTTGGAAAAATATTCAAGGACAAATCCATGCGATGATAAACTGGCAATCGGTAATTATTTCTTTCACCATAAATTGGAATTCCCACACCATTCCAGTCATTGTATTTTCCAGCAGGTGCTGAAACAGGTCTTCCTGTTCCCATATTAAAATTGACATTAAAACTGTATCGTTGACTTGGGCTGACGTTGAATAAAACTTGCAAATCATGAGGTTTATCAAAATTGGATGCGTACCAATTTCCTTGATTCAAGGTGTAAGAGGCATCATCAAACTTCATTTTTTTGAGTGATCTTGCATGAGTATAACCAATCCTGGTCGTCAATTTGCCAATCGTTTTTTTGACGCTCAATTCTATTCCATAGTTTTTCCCCCGTCCGATGAGCAGTTCTTGCTCAAGTGTTTCGTTGGCTAATAAATCAGCGAAATCACGATAGTCATTTACATTTTTGATGTCTCTGTAGTAGACTTCCACTGAAGTTTCCCAAACATTCTTTTTGAAATTTTTATAATAACCCAAACTTACCGTCTGTGCATTTTGCGGTTTGATGTTGTTGTCTGCCAATTTCCAATAATCAATGGGCGATGCAGCAACCGAGTTGGATATTTGAGATAAGTATTGATAAGAGCGATTGAAGGAAGCTTTCACGCTGCTTGATTCACTCGTTTCAAAATTGAGGGAAAACCTAGGCTCCCATCCAAAATAAGTTGAACCCAATTTACCTTTACCAATGGCATCCATTGAAGTCAATGCATTCTCAGGAAAATAAGAATCTGTAGAATATGTCCGCAACGTCTTTTCGCCCAAAAGTCCAAAACCCGACAGCCTCAAACCAGCTGATATGGTCATCTTATCTGTAACGGGCATCGTGGCGTCGCCATAAAGACCCATTTCTATTCCATTTTCATTGTTTAATATTCTTGTATCTATCTCAGAATCAGAGGCTCCAGGTAAAATAGCGCCTGGATTGAGATCGTATCTGATCGTTTCTATTCCAAAATTGAGAGACTTATCTTTTGATTTTTCTATGGTGAGGTCAACTTTTCCTGACAAATAATTGACACCAGAATTGAATATGCTTGAATTTGCAGGCAACAAATCATTGAGATTACTGTCATATTTTCCTGAAACTACCCGCACATTCAAGTATTTATTTGCAGAAAATACGGTTTTATAATAAGCCGAAACCGCTTGAGTACGGTAGTCAAATTTAAAATTATTGCCAAATTTAAAGGCATCTTCGCCATGATAAACCTGCACTCCCATGGTACTATTACTATTGAGCCAATAAGTCAACTTACCTTGCATATCGTAAAAATTAACTTTGCTGCTCTGAACATCAGGCACTTGCACTAAGCCCAACAACCAATTGACTGTAGACAATCGAGCACCAAAACTGAGCGTAAGTTTGTCTTTAATAATCGGGCCATCTACTGAAATTTTGGAAGATGCCAAACCCACACCCCCTTTGATACTCCAATTTTTCTGATTGCCCGTGACTGAAGTTGTTTGCAATACAGAAGATAATCGCCCTCCGTATTTCGCAGGAATATTTCCCTTATACAATTTCACGCTTTCGACCAAATCTGGGTGAAAAAGGCTAAAGAAACCCAAAGCATGACTTACATTAAAATACATGATATCGTCCTGAAGGTATAAATTTTGGTCTGTATTACCTCCTCTGATGTTCAATCCACCAATGCCCTCACCCGCTGTGCTGACACCGGGAAGTGATAGTAAACTTTTCACGACGTCTAGTTCACCCATAAAAGAAGGAAGTTTTTTGATTTCCCTGATGGCCAATTGTTCAACGCCCATTTGCACGCGTTTGATGTTTTCATCTTTGGCTCTTTCGGTAACCACTACTTCTGCTAGATTGATAGATTCTTCTTGTAGGGTGAAGTTAAAATTGCCATCACTGTATACGAGGATGTCAATGGCTCTTGGCACCATACCCAAAGATTTGACTATCAATTGATTCTGGCCCAATGGCAAAGAGAGTTCATAATTACCATTTTCATCAGTAGCTGTTCCGTCACTTCCATGGTCAACTTCGATCGTAGCTCCTATCTGAGGAACATTATTGAGCTCATCAGTGATCACGCCTTTTACCATGACCATTTTTTTATTGGAAGCATTGGCCACATCACCAATTTTAAAAATGGTTTCTGAGGCCTCAAGGGCTTTTTGATCTTCAATCAAACGCTCTTTATTTTTCCATTGAGCCAGTGAGATATTGGCATCTTCTTGACTCACAACTACCCATTGTTTATCAGAGTAACTGATCAAAGTGAGTCCAATTTTTTCTAATTCAGTGTTTACACTTCCAAATAAATCGGCCTGCTCTGTATTTAGAACAACTTCATTTATTTGTTTTAAGTCTTCAGAATAGTAAATTTTGATGGCCTTAGATGCGGAAATTTTAGATAATGCTTCCTTCCAAGGTAATGTCCCGGAAGTCTGACCGTATGCACCAAAAATAAAAATATAGAAGCAAGCTATAAAGAGAGTTAATGATTTCAAAACATGGATGGATAAACGAAAGAATCAGATGTCCTTGTAAAGATTAATAATTTTTTAAGAAATAGCGATTTTGATTACAATAAAATCAATCTATTTTCAAAATCTTTACGTTTTATTCTATTGTGACTATCGTTTTTGGCACTGCTAACAGCCCATTTCGCGCAGTAATGGCAGGTGGAAATCCTTGTACCTTTATCTAGATTGTTTCATATGGTTTTATCAATATATCAGCTGGAATTGACAAGGCAACGCTAATTTTTCTTATGATGTTAATACTCATTGGTCTTTTACGAGCTAGAATTTCTGAAGCTCGGCTTTTCAACCCTATCACTTCAGCTAAGTCTTTTTGCGTCATTTCCATTTGCTCCATTTTGAATTTTATCGCTTCAATTGGATCAGGATCGGGAATTTCTCCAACAATTTCATCTTCGTACTTTTGAATTAACATCACAAGAAGTTCTAATTCTTCTTGCTCTGGTGTGCCTTCCTTTGCATGGAATATTTTGTCTAAGTGTTTAAGCGCATTTTGATATTCTTCTTCAGTCTTAATCAGTTTAAATTTCATTATATTTCGTTTGCATTTATTCGGTCGCATTCAGAAAATTAGCAAATATAATCCATCTTGTGTTTAATTAACTCGTAGCTCGCGGCTCGAAGCTCACGGCACCTCTAAGTTCTCCGAACCTTTCGTTACCTCCTCAAAACAGCTACAGGCATCGACTCATCAAAATCACCAGCAATGACCGGATTTTGAGCATTTGCCGTGTATTTTCTCACATTCGCAGAGATATAATTATACAATTCAGCCACCGTGATGATTCTATCAGCCTGTGCATTGGCTGCACCTTTGAGTCCTTGAATGAGGTAATGGCTAAATATGCCTTGACGCAATCCAGAATATTCCAAAGAAACTTCTTGGTTTTGGGAGGACATGATCAATGCCGTCCCACCTTTACTGGTATTTATTTTGGTATAAAATTCTTCCAATCCCATCAAATATGGACTTCTATTTTGACTCATACTGCCGGAATAACAAGCATCAGCGATGCACAATTTGTTTTTAGCTGCTGATCCATCAATAATTGCTAAAATATCTTGGTAAGGAATGGTCCCTGATCCAGATTGAAAATCAAAAGGTACGAAACCTCCATTCAAACCATGCCCAGAAAGGTAAATAATGATGGCGTCATCAGCATCTGCTCGATTGACAATTTCCTTGAGTTTATTCACTATTTTGGTACCAATGGCTGCATCATCGATCAAAAGAGAAATGTGATCGTCTTCAATGGCACCTCCTTCTGGGCTTTTCATAAAAGCATAAAACTGGTAAGCATCGTCGTCGGTATACTTGAGAGAAGGCATGGTATTATAATTGGCAATGCCGACAACAAGGCTATATATTTCGCTCACTCCATCTGCTTTTTTATAATTTTTTGTGGGTAGGATTTCTTTTTTTGGGGTCTGACTTGCCAATGAAGAGTTGGACTCTGATTTGATCAATCTACCTTCGCGCCATTGACCTTTTACTTCAACACCATTCTTTTTCCTTAAAAATCCATAACCATTTGGTGCATCATTTTTCCAATCACCTTTATAAAAGTCGCCATTTGCATAAGTTGTAATGCCGGTGCCTTCAGGTTTTCCATCGACGAAAAATCCAAAATATTTGGTGCCATCGCCATAAGCGTATTCGCCTTGTTCTCCGTCACAAAAAGCATTGTTGCAGTTTTTCCTTTGGTTACTTATGGTAGATTGGGCTGGAGCCGATAGAAATTTATTCTCTTGCCAAATTCCAGACTTGGTAACATTATTGGCAAGTATCATTTTGCCCTTTCCATGAAATTGGCTTTTCACAAACTGACCTTCATATTTTCCGCCATCAGCAAAATAATAAATGCCTTGACCTTGCATTTCATCATTTTCCCACTGCCCATTGTAGATATCCTTATTAGAAAACAACATTTTACCTTTTCCAGATTTGGTATTTTTTACAAAATTCCCAACATAAATATGCCCGGTCTGATAACTAAATTTTCCAAAACCATCGATAAAGCCATTGGTAAACTGCCCCTCGTATTGATTGCCATTAGCAAACGTGAGTTTTCCCTTTCCATTAAAAAGTCCACTTTGGAAATTACCACTGTAACTGTAAGATCGAGACCGCATCTCTCCAAAACCATTAGAACAGTTTCCACGTTCACAACCTGCATAGATAGGGTGAGTAGCAGATAAAAGTAAAGAAAGACAAAAGAGGAAAATTACATTACACTTCATGGTCATTTTGATTTTCTTGGTTTGTTACCAAACTTATAGCTAAGACTTTTGGAAACAGAACCTGATGAATGAAATGTAGAAGGTGTATCGTATGTGCGGTAATTTGTTGTATAACTCAAAAATCCACAGCCTAAGTATTTGGGTTTGCCAAAAATGTTGTTAAAAAATGAAGCTAAATGATGTATGGTGCACATTGTCAAGGTAAAAAATTGACACCTATCATGTTGTTACACATAAAATATTGTCTAACTTTGTAGTTCTATAAACAACCAAATTGATTTGCGATGAATAAATTTTTTGCTTTTGCGCTTATTGTTTTATTTTCTACCCTAGCTTGTAAAACAAGTAATTCTAAAATGTCTAGTAATACTCCTGCTCCAAAAGCTCAGTTTGGAGAGTCTTTTACAGCTAAGAATATTATGAAATATGATGACTTGCTTGCCAAACTGGAGAAGTCTGGTAAATTGGATAATGTGGTGGTAGAAGGCCAGGTCGCCGGTGTCTGCCAAATGAAAGGTTGCTGGATGAACATTGTTTCTGAGCAAAATGCCAACGCTCCGGAAATGTTTGTAAAGTTTAAAGACTATGCTTTCTTCATGCCTTTGGATCTTACAGGTAAAGTCATCATGAAAGGTAATGCTTATAAAGAAGTAACAAGTGTGGACGAGTTGAAGCACTATGCTGAAGACGAAGGAAAATCACCTGAGGAAATTGCTAAGATCACTAAACCAGTTGAGGAGTTGAAGTTTATGGCTTCTGGTGTGCAGATATTGAACTAGACTTGCTGGTTTATTTGTTTATGCGTTTATTCGTTTAAAGGTAAAACTTCAAGCCATCCTTGGGTTTCTTTGTCAATGGGCTTAATCAAAAAGGGACCAGCATTACTTCTTTTTTGAAATGCTGGTTTTAGCTTTTTGTAAGCCTTCAATTTTTTTAATGCTATCTGAAACTTCAAGATTTTCAGGCATTTCGCCTCCCAATTCTTGTATGGTTTTTCTTACCTTTTTGCCAACTTCGAAGTGCGTTTTATTGGCATTGAGCTTACCCTGAATGTTTTCTCTTTTTAATTTTTCTTCAGTTTGGGTGGCACGGAAAAGGTTGGCAGCAAGTTCAGTACTTCCCATATGGTCGAGTATCTGTTGGCTCTTTTTTAAGCCCTTGTGTTTGTGAATAGCTTTTGAATCTAGACCGCCATATAATCCCATATAACCGTGATTTTGAAAAATGGCGTAGTCAATGGGCTCTACAACCCCTGCATTTTTTGCTGCTGCGGCCAATTGAATATTGTGCATGGCCAATTCAGTACGCAAAAACAAACGCTTTTCGTCCTCCGAACTCAGACGATTGAATTCATCCATTTGACGGATTTCCTGCAAGCGGGTTTGTACTGCGAAATAAGTTTGGCCCAAGGCTACTACCTCTTTCCCAGGATCCGCATTTTGGACAATGAGGTAACAAGCGTAACGTGAAAGTTTCACGCTTTCAGTTTTTCTTTTCGCACCAGATCCAATGGTTACCATTTCGAGCATATGCTCGAAATGGTTTTCGATAGCAGATCCGCTATTTATGCATGCTTCTTTTGCTCTTTCTATTACAGGTATAAAATGGCGATACTCAGAATACTCCAGTACTTTTGAAAGGTCACGAGCACTCCAAAATTCATTGCCATTTTCGTCTATTTGTTTTATTTGCTCAAAGAGACTGGAGTGTTGGTTTGTAAGATCATTTGTCATGGGTTTGATTTTATGTGTGGTTGATGAAGTATGTTAATTCACTTTAGGTTTTTGTAATACAAATATCGCGTTTCTGGTGATTTTATATAATTATAATGCACTGTAAATGTTATAATTTCGGATCAAAGAATTGAATGTTAAAAATTGACTTTTTAAACCATTTTTTTGTAAAATTCTAGTCCTCAACTTGCTGCTGTTCAAGGCTTAATCAAGTACCTTATAAATTCATTCGCTCTTGTAAAAGCGCTCAATTCTTCTTTTTCCTTCTTTATTGTGAAATGATATAAAGTATAAGCCAGGAAGCAAATTGCTAATATTTACATTCGTATCAGAAATCACACCTCTATGGACAAAATGTCCATTGATTGCATATATTTCATAACTTTTTCCTAGAACATTTTGATCTAATATTTCAAGAAATTCTGTTGTAATAGTGCTTCTTAATATTTTGGATTGTTCTTTTTTTTCCAACTCTACTGAAGTTAGTAGAATTGAATCACATAGATTGCTCAAATTGTAACTATCAGTTATAGTTTTGACAGAACAAAGGGAATTATAACCAAAACATTCTCCACCTCGTAAATGACAGTAGAGTTCAAAGGCGTATTGATCTGGCACATAGAAACCGTATTCCGAATCTTCATAAGCATAAACAATAGAACCTATTCCTTGAATATGTTTTGCTCTTCCATTTTGAATAAAAGTTGGATTATTATTTGTGAAATAATAAAATCTTGTGATTTGGATTTTTCTTTCACCCCCGTAAATTGACTCACTGTACACACTATCAACTACAAAACCAAAATTGGATGCATTTTCATCATTACTGTCATAACCATATATAGAATCAAAATTGAACTTTAGCGTATCACCTTTTAATAAACTATAATCATAATCCAAATACCACCCATTCTGGGTAAAAGCATATTCCTTAAGGCCTTCGGTAGCTAAATACTTTTTTTTATTATAATACTCCCACCTCGTGCCCAACGAATTTATTGTTTCATTCACCTCATATTCTTTGCATATTTTAGAAGCAAATAAGGTGTCTTTCGTAAAGGTCATAGACTCAATCACATTCATACTATTGAATCCATTTTCAATGCCATATATTTTTTGAATAATATACTGACTTGAAAGCTTATTGGAAAAGAATACACAAAGAATAAAGAAGGGTAATATTTCTTTCATCTGAATAGGTTTTTCTTCGAGACATTAACAAATATAAAGAATTTATTTAGGCTAGTCAAGTATTCTCTTCTTTTGAAAAGGTTTTTGAAAGACTTTTAAATTCGTCCCTAGTCTCATTTTGAATTAGACCTAGAAAGCCAAGGCCTGCCTTGGCTCAACAATCTCACCTTTCAACCATTCACTATTTACCATTCACTATTCACTCACGACAATGCCCTTCACCACAGCCTCTCCCCGATCATTATTCAACTTCACAAAATAAATACCTGCCGTGATATCGCCATTCAATCTAATCGAAAAACGCCCATCGCTTTGCACATTTTCCTGCACCATCAACCTACCTTCTGCATTGAAAACACTAGCTTGTAATTTGCCTATAAAGTCTTCACAAACAATGTTGATGATGCCACCACCCTCAACCGGATTTGGATAAATTTCCATGGTTTTAAGTGTAATATCTTTGGTCGAAGTAAGGTCTGCCCGATCAAATTTAATGGCCAAGTCCCACTCCATTGCTGGTAATTTTATATTTAATTTTCCATCATTTGCAGTAACAGTACTTGTGCTCAAAATGTCGCCAGAAAGCGTTTCGAATAAAGAGACTTTATAATCTGTATTGATCACATCATTCACCGTTATAACTCCAGCATTAATGGGTTTGGGCAAAAAGCCATTTTTCACCATTTCATGATTGTAATCCCGGTTGAGTACCCAAATCGCCCCCGATTGCCCATCACTTGCAGTGACACCATAGCCCTCTAACATAGAGCCTTGGCCAGAAAAAGCATAACTGGCTATGCCAATCCAATCTGTACCTGAATTATCAATTGAGATGCGGTGTTTCCCTGCTGGAACGTCAATGGCATAGGAAGTATTGATGGCTCCATTCATTTCCAACTTCACGACACCATCCAAAGATATTTTGATTTTGGTTGGTGAAGTACTGATGTTTCCGCTAGTTCTTAATGTAAATTTTCCGGCATTGGTGTACTCGACTTCAAAATTGGGTGGTGACCTGAATTGCGTATTGAATTGAGACCCATAAAGGAATGATTGCAAAGCTGGGTTTGCCGGGAAAGTGACGCCGTCTTTTACCTTGATAAGGGTATCGCCTTTCACACCCCAACCCAAAGCAGGAAATAATAACAAGTCTGCAGGTGCTCCAGAAGTAGCTAAACTAGCCGGTTTCATGTTGTTTTTTAAAAAATCAACCTCACTGGCAACTTTTGAAAGTCCTTTGAAATGGTAATATAAATTTCTCGGATCTATGTAGTTGTCCCACCACCAGGTCATAGCAGTACCAGTACTTCCTCCCATCAAAGTTGACCATTTACAGTTGTGGATGTGAATGCCATTTGCATCAATGGCGGCATTTGGTGCACTCCCTCCAAGGCCAAATTCACCCATCAAAGTTGGTTTATTATACTTCTCCAGATAGTTTTGATTTAAACCATTGACAGCTGCATGGATAGCTGAAGTGTTGCCATAAAAATGCTGCTGCGTGAGGTCCATTGTGGCATCATTCCACAAAGCATCCGCACCTTGATCATTGGCAAAACTGGTCGAAAGAATGTGGTCATAAACATCCAAACTTTTTATGTAATTGGCCATTTCGATGTGCCAGGCTATGATTTGGGGTTTATAAGTCTCAAAGTTATTGGTCCATTCAACCTCATTAAACAATTCCCAACACATGATTCCTCTTGAATATCCCCAACGAGCTACGATGTATCTATATCTATTTTTTGTAATCCTTTTGGCTTGGTCATTGAGGAAAAAATCCCAGGTATTGGCACAAGGACCCCCATTAGCCATGTTGTAAGGGCTTTCATTCCAATTAGGGTTGACATTGGTGGAAACCGGCCCATGATGTTGCAAAGCCAACATGACATAAATGCCTTTTTCAGCACAATAGTCATATAACCAGTCTTGATAAGCGCTCGTATTTTGGTTGTATTTCAATAATCCCAGGAAGTTATTTCCATTGGTCCATTCAATACCCAAACCCCAATGCGCATGCCACAATCTGATGAAATTACCACCATTGGCCTCCAACTTGGAAAGCCAATCCCTATAATTGGTGTAGACATTGGAATTTTGCCAACACATGTTT
>JAKQLF010000075.1 GCA_029567325.1 Bacteroidota bacterium
AAGTCAAGATGGCTACTATGGAGATGAACTTGAATATTTAAAAAATTCGGTCAGGCAATCCAATGAATATTCAAAAACCATAGCTGATGCCTTTGACAGCGGGCGAAATGTGGCTAGCTATCCTGAAACCAATCTTGCAACACAGTTGAAGAATACTGCGCGTCTCATAAGCGGTGGTTTGTCTACTAAAATATACGTGGTTTCACTTGGCGGTTTTGATACCCATGCCAATCAAACAAACGGCACTGATACTTTAACAGGTGAACATGCTGATTTGATGCAAACACTTGGCGATGCAATAGCTGCTTTCCAAAACGACCTTAAAGCATTGGGTGTTGAACAAAGGGTAATGGGAATGACTTTTTCAGAGTTTGGCAGACGAATCAAAGCAAATAATAGTTTTGGCACAGACCACGGGACAGCTGCACCAGTATTTGTTTTCGGATCTTGTGCAAAAGGAGGCATTGTAGGCGAAAATCCAAATATCACAGACAATGTTACAGATGACGAAGGCGTCGCTATGCAGTATGATTTTAGATCTGTGTATGCATCTTTGCTCATTGATTGGTTTGGTGTACCCAGGTCGGAAGTAGAGTCTATTCTTTTTAAAGATTTTCAACACCTTCCCATTGTTGAAGGTTGCAGTTTGACCGATGTTGAACAAGAGGAATTGATTTTGGAAGCAAATATATTTCCAAATCCAGCAAAAAATTCTGCAACACTTACATTCAAAAGTAATGGAGGAAGCGTGCATGTTGCTATCTATAATGTAATCGGATCATTATTGAAAACGGTCATGGATAAAAAGATAGATGCAGGCAGCCATGAAATGTCCATAGAGTTGAATGACTTACCGGTTGGCAGTTATTTCGTCAGAATCGCAGAGTCAACTCGTCAAAAAACTTTAAAATTGGTCATTACTAAGTAAACCTATTTTTTACTTTTCTTAGCCAATGGGTTGAAATCCAGGCACTTTTGTAACCAAGCTGCAAGGTCTTTTTCTTTTTGCAAGCCACTTTCGGTCACGTAAACATAACCTATCATCGGTTTACCAGTAAATTCCATTGGGGTCACATATCGTTGTTCTAATGCGTCTTCATAGGCTGACTCCCCTACCCTGCACATCAGCAAGCTTTCTCCACTTTGCTTATCACTATGTGTTCCTAAACACATTTTATCGTCAACCATAAAACAAACACCAGCAAACATTTTCTTTTCATAAAACTCGACTCCTTTTTCCAATAAAATAAGCCGAATGCGCTGGACAAATTCCTCACTATAAGCCATAACCAATTAAAATTAGATCGGCTAATTTAAAGAGAAAGGTGTAATAAAATTAAAACAGATAATTATTTGTCCAACTTACTGAAAACTTCCTTGAGTAAAGGACTAGTTCTCTGGCCAACATCTTCTCTGATCCCAGCTTCTTTTACCTCAATCAAAGAAAACAATCCGTCCAAAGCCTTTTGGTTGACATGATCATCCAATGCTGGATTGAGCTTTTTAATAAATGGAATTTTATTGTAAGCCTCTACCACAGAAGCCCAATACGTTCTTGCATTGACTTCATCCAAACTCGATTGGATGACTGGCATAAAAGTATCATAAAGTGGTTGTCTGGAAGTTTTATTCAGATAGGTTGTTGCTGCATTTTTCTCACCAAAAAGAATGGAAGAAGCATCTTTTACAGTCATTTGTTTGATAGCATCAACGAAAATAGGAGTTGCTTTTTTTGCTGCAATTTCGGCAGCTTGATTCATCTTGGCAACCAACTTTTCTTCAACATCTCCAAAACCAGGAATTTTACTCACTTTGTTGATGACGGTCATTGCCTCAGCAGGAATCAAGATTTTGTATGGACTTCCTAAATAACCATTTTCTACCGCCAGAGTATTTACTGCAGCTTTTACACCCTCATTAAGCGCTTCTTTGAGACCAAGAGAAGTATTATCTTCCTTTGCACCCATCACTTGATTTTTGGCTTTATTGAGCATATTACCCAACTGAGCATTTGCAGTAGTGAAACCAAAAGCTAAAAGCAGGAGTAAAAATATGTTGTGTTTTTTCATTGTCGATGATTTACTTTGGAAACGAGCAAATCTAAGTAGAAGTTTCACAAACGATAGTTAAGCTTTATTTAATATCTGTTTGTAAAGCGGGTGAAAAAAACATTGAACATTATATCTGCTCTATTATAATTTGATTAAAATCGACGCAGATAAACAGCTATAACTCGCCAACTTCTGCTTTTTTTATATAAACTTGGCGAGATATGAATTCTATAACTCGCCAACTTATATGTTTTTTCATACAACTTGGCGAGCTATAAATTGAAATTTTGATTGACTGTGAAGACAATGCTGTAAATACAATTGAAATCAAATATTACAACGAACTCTATCGACTTACAAAAAATGATGCAGCTAATATTACACAAAAGGTTAATAGT
>JAKQLF010000380.1 GCA_029567325.1 Bacteroidota bacterium
ACTTTTCGAATGTACTTTCGAATACAGATAATTTGACTTTTCAAATGACTCAAGATACTCAAATTGTCTATCTTAATTTCTTGAGTGATGTTTGTAATGTGAAACCAACCAGTGTTACTGTAATCAATAGGACACCTACAGTGGTGAAAAGCGATCAAAACATTTTCTGTGCTGGAGATAGATTTACTTATCAATTGCAAAATGCCAATCCAAACGAACCTTTTACAGTAGTTTGGACACCAGATTCGCACATCGTATCCGATTTAAACAGCAGTTCAATCAATATTGTTACTTCGAGTGATGATACTTCACCCATCAAACTTTACTTTAAGCTTTTAAATTCATTTGGTTGTGAAACAAATGATAGCATCATATTTTCTCCTTCAGTTAGACCAAACCTCGATTGGACTTTCAACAACAAAGAATGCGGGAATACGGGAATTTGTTTTAATATTTCTGGAGATGTCACAGGCGGTTTGACTTGGAACTTCGGGGTGCCAAACATTAGTGCCGATACATCAAGCGCACTGGCTCCGTGTTATACTTACCCAGATTTTGGGACTTATACTGTTTCTTTGACTAGTGCCCAAAGTGTTTGCGGGTTCGCTCCAGTTGTAAAACAAATCAATGTAAATGTTGGTGTTGACCTGGTAGCAGATAGCGAAGTTGTTTTGTGTACTAACGATACTGCTACAATCTCTGTGAAGAGTAATTTGCCAGAATTGACAATCACTTGGACAGATGTGCAAGGAAATGTAGTTTCCAATGGCCCAACTTACACTTTTGTGCCTGTTTCTGATCAAATTTTGATTCTCAATGCAACGGATGCAGGAGGTTGTAACTATAGAGATACTGTAAATGTAAAAATCAATAGAAACTTTCCAGAATTGAGTGCAGAAGGTCCATTTACAGTTTGTTTTGGAGATACCGCCATATTGAAAGCATTTACCACAAACGTAAGTCAGTATAATATTACTTGGGACGCAAGTCAATACATCATTGGTAACCTCAATGTTGCCAACCCACAATTAGGCATAGGCAACGTAAATGTAGATTCTTTTAATCTGACATTCAAAGTGATAAATAGTGAAGGTTGTAGTATTACTGGAAATGCGCCTGTCATCGTACAGACTGCTCCGACAGCAGATTTCACTTTTACACGTGCGGACTGTAACACTAAAGAAGTTTGTTTTAATTCGACATTGACTGAAGGTTATGACTTGAAATGGGATTTTGGAGTTGGTAATTTAAGTTCAGATACCTCAAAGGCAATAGCACCTTGTTATACTTTTGCAGACTTTGGCACGTACACAGTAACTCTTACTAGTTTACAAGATTTCTGTTATTTCGAACCAGTAACCAAACAAATCAACGTAAATGAAGGCTTAGACTTAGTTGGTCAAAGCGATGTCTTACTTTGTACCAATGATACCGCAATCATTTCTGTTAAGAGTGGATTACCAGATCTTATGATTACATGGACAGATGCGCAAGGAAATGTTTTGGCAAATGGACCGGTTTATAGCTTTGTTCCAGTTCAAGATCAGATACTTATTCTGACTGCATCAGACCCAAGTGGTTGTACATATAGAGACACAGTAAATGTGAAAATCGACAGAAATTTCCCTGAGTTGACTGCTGAAGGACCATTCACAGTTTGTTTGGGAGACACTGGTATCCTCAAAGCATTTACTGTTGATGTATCACAATTTGACATTACTTGGGATCAAAATCAATATATCATTGGAGAATTAAACATTGCCAATCCGCAATTGGGTATTGGTGGCACTAGTACAGATTCTATTGATTTGACATTCAGGGTAATAAATAGCCAAGGTTGTAGTATTACAGGAAAAGCTCCAATAGTCATACAGAGTTCACCAATGGCTGATTTCACCTTCACCCTAGATGATTGTGAATCCAATAGGGTTTGTTTTGATACAGACGTTCCACTAGGTTACGACATTAAATGGGATTTTGGAAACGCCAACGCAGATAATGATACTTCATTAAATAATGAGGTATGTTACACTTATCCAAGTGCGGGTACTTATCCAATCAGTTTGGTTCCAAATGGTGCATTCTGTCGATTCCCAGCTGTGGAGAAAATGTTGACTCTTTATGACCTCGGAGAAATTGTAGGTCAACAGATTTTCAATGTTTGTATCAGAGATAGTTTTAAGACGGCTGTTTTGGAAAATGTACCAAATTTTGAAATCCAATGGATCAACGAAGAGGGAGTTGTCGTGGCAACTGGAAGAGATATTGTCTACAGAGTAGTTGGTAGTCAAACACTAAGAATTATAGCGACAGATCCTAATGGTTGTACATACACAGATTCAGTTTCTATTGTTGGAATCAACGAATATCCGCAATTGGAGTATTTGGATCAATTTGAGGTTTGTTTGGGTGATACAGTTGAATTTCCAATGGTGAATGCAAATGAAAATCACATAGTTTCCATTTTATGGGAAGAAAACTCACACATTATTGGCAGAAGAGATATTCTCAATCCGATGATTGGCATTGAGCCAGATGAAATGGAACCATTTTCTATCGCTTTTGAGGCTACTACCCAATTTGGATGTATATTGAGAGATACCATCATGTTTACTTTGGGAACTCCAAATGTTGTAAGCATTGATCACAAAGCAAAAGATTGTGAAAATTATGAAGTATGTTTTAGTGTGATTGGGCAGTTCACGGGTTTTGCAGCTTGGGACTTTGGCGATCCCAATAAACCAACAGGCAACGTAATAGGTAAGGAAGTTTGCTTTACTTATTCAGGACCAGGTACGTATGTGGTGACTTTGAGGAATATAGCTGCCTTTTGCGAATTTCCAATGGTGACCAAAACCATCATTTTGAGAGATGGCCTTATAATTTTCCTTGAGGATACAATGAAAGTATGTGCTGGACAAAATGTGGTTTTATCTGCACCAGCTTCAACTGCAGGTTTAAGTTATGAATGGCTGGATTTACAAGGTAACTCACTTGGTGTAAATAGGAACATCAATGTGACTGTAAATGATACTACAACTGTGAAATTGATGGTTGTAGATGACAATGGTTGTGTTTTTGATGATACTTTAAGTCTTTCACCTTTTTCTCCTCAGTATATTATCAATATGCCAGAAGTATATTGCCAGGATGTACAAGCTCAGGTTAACATTGTTTTTGCAGGGAGTAACGCAGCTGACTTTGATATTCAATGGTCACCTGCCGAGGTGATCATTTCAGGTGCCAACACTGCCAATCCTGTTTTGGATGTAACAAGAAATAGGTCTGCTTTTGTTACCATAACTGATAAAGTAACAGGTTGTCAAGTGAAGGACACGATTAATATCATTCCGTTCACATTTACAATTGACATTTCAGCTACTCCAGATACGGCAATTGATTTGTCTCAGTCAGTGGTTATTGGGGTGGTAAATCCACAGAGTGGTTGGAGATATGTTTGGAGTAATGGTGTAAATACAGCTTCACAAACAGTTACTCCTCAGGAGACTACAACATACAACGTGACTGTGACTGATATCAATGGTTGCACAGCTACTGATCAAGTCACTATCAGAATAAATCCACCTGTATGCGAAGAAGACGTATTCATTCCTACAGCCTTCACTCCAAATGAAGATGGGGTAAATGATATCTTATATGTGAGATCAAACTACATTGATCAAATGGAACTCATCATCATCAATCGATGGGGACAAGAAGTATTTACCAGTACAAGCGTTGATAATGGTTGGGATGGTAAGTTCAAAGGGAAAGAATTATCTCCAGATGCTTTTGCGTACTATCTGACTGCAACTTGTATTGACGGAGTAAGAATTACCAGAAGGGGAAATATTTCATTACTGAGATAATTGTAAACCAGTTTTATGGATGATTTGAAGGTATTCAAATTTGGTGGGGCTTGCCTTAAAGATGCTCAATCTATTACCAATGCTGGTGCAATTTTACAACATTTTGACGGTGATAAACTACTGTTGGTTGTATCAGCTGTGAATAAAACAACAAACCAACTAGAAAAGGTAGTAAATGCATTTTTCTCAGGTAATGAGGAAGCAGTACATATGTTGCAAGCTATACAGTATGAACATGTTGCTTTGGCTAATGAATTGGGGATCAATGATCCAGAGGCCCTCAATGAAATTGAAGATTGCTTCATAGATGCACTCTGGATTTTGGAAGATGAAATCCAAGATCCTTATGATTATATCTATGATCAAATTGTGGCTCTTGGAGAATTGGCGAGTAGTAAACTCAATTATCATTATTTCAAGAGCATAGGAGTGGATATTACTTGGTTGGATGTGCGAGATGTTTTACGTACAGATGAAAGCTACCGCTCTGGAGTGGTTGATTGGGTCACAACTGAACAAAAAGCCAAAGAAAAAATCGCTTCATTGCTTTTGGAAAACAAAGTGATCATCACTCAAGGCTTTATTGGTTCGACACAAGACAATACTACCACAACATTGGGGAGAGAAGGTTCAGATTATACAGCCTCTATCTTGGCTTATTGTGTGGATGCGAATTCTGTACATGTATGGAAAGATGTGGAGGGCATTATGACGGGCGATCCAAAGTTATATAAAAATGCAACGTTGATCAAACAGCTGTCTTTTAGCGAAGCTATTGAAATGTGTTATTTTGGAGCAAAAGTATTACATCCCAAAACCATCAAACCCATTCAGAATAAGAACATTCCATTATTTGTCAGACCCTTCGGCGATGTTACAAATCCAGGGACAGCGATAACTACAGACCAAAATTTTGTTTATCCTCCTATTGTCATCATTGAAGAAAATCAAGTATTGATAGAACTTGCAGTGAAGGACTTTTCATTCGTTGCAGAACATCATTTGAGTGAAATTTTTGCCATCCTTAAAGATTTGAAAATAAAGGTTTACTTGATGCGCAACACAGCCATCAATTTTATTTTTTCCACCAAATATGAGGAAGTCAAAATTGCCAAACTGAATAGCTGTCTGGAAGATTCTTATTTCATAAACATCACAAGTGATCTTACCCTTACGACTGTAAGACATGCAGATTTGGATTTTGCTCGGAAAGAATTGGGCATGAAAAAAGTATTTTTTGAAGAGCAGTTCTCCCACACGCTTCAATTATTACACAATTAAGATTTTGTTTTTGGCTTCCCAATTTCAGTTCATCTCAAGTTAAAATTGAATTACAATTTTTGAACTTTTCATACTCATTAATCCGGGAAATCACAATTATTTAAGAGTAGTGGCTAGGAGATTGATAATGAACGCATTAAATGAAGTTAAAAAAGCATAAAATATTTATGTTCTTAGGACGTACATTTGATATTTATGCCTATTTTGTGAATAAATATCTGAAATCTGCTTTATTCATCTGGATTTATGCTGCTTTCTATTTCTCTTAGACGAGTTTTACATAAATTAATCAGCTCTTTTGATCTTGCAATTTGGCTGCTTAATTGGTCAATGCCTGTCTGGTCTGACTGGATGTCTTGTAGAATTTGTTTCAATTCGATCAAGGCATCATCGTATTTAAATTTTTTCTCTTTCATACAAACTAATTGTTGTTGGTGATCACTTCTCCGTCAAAGAAGCGAATATAGGTAGTTTTGTCTTGTTGAAATTCGGGAATTCTGGTTATTGTTTTCCCATCTTGAGTAATGATAGCATATCCCTTTTGCAACACTTTTTGTGGATCCATCAATTCAACGATTTTGGAAGCTTGGGTCAGAAAATCTGAAGCAGACTTAAATTTGAATCCAACGTGTGCCTGAATCATCTCGTTCATGACTGCCAAATCGTTTTTATTTCTTTGTAGTATTTCCAATGGTCTTTGTGCCAAAGTCTTTTCTGCGTATTCCAAAAATGCCATGTTTTTTTCTACATTGAGTCTGCCAAAAGTTTGAATTACCTGGAAAATATCCAAAATTTTTGCTTCAAAGTCAATGGACTTGTCAATGAACATTGCTGCACAAGCGGTAGGTGTTTTTAGCGCCTCATAAGCTGTCATATCAGCAATGGACTCATCTATTTCGTGACCAATACCCGTGATTACCGGTAGCCTGCTTGTGCTAATTTTATATCCGATATTGAAATTGTCAAATGAAGAAAGATCCAACTTGGAGCCTCCTCCTCTGATGATCACTATGCAATCATATTTTCCTTTTTGCTCGTTTATCTGATCAATGGCACTGCAAACATCTCGTTCAGTATTTTGACCTTGCATGGATGCGACAAATAAGTCAACTTGGTACCGATATCCATATCCATTTTGCTCAAGATGTGTTTTAAAATCTGCATATCCAGCTGCCTTGTCGGACGAAATGAGGGCAATTTTTTGTACTACTGTAGGCATATCCACCAGCTTATTGAGACCCCAAACGCCTTCTGATTTCAATCGCTCGATGATTTTCTGGCGAGCAAGTTCGAGTCGCCCCATGGTGTAAGTAGGGTCAATATCTTCTATGACTAATTTATAGCCATACCTTTCATTAAAATCGACATTAACTTTGATTTTGACGTGGGTTCCGGCTTGGAGTAGGGAAGCGGCTAGTTCTCCCAATTTACTTTTTATAAATAGAAAGCTTTTATACCAAATGACACCAGAAGCTTGAGCGACTACTTCTTCCTTTTCGTTTTGTTCTACTAAATCTAGGTAAAAATTTCCCCTGACTTCTTTGATTTGAGAAATTTCGCAATTGATCCAGATTGGTTCGGGAAAGTTTAGTGCAAAGACTTTCCTGATGTATTCGTTGAGCTCAAAAAGGGAACTGGATTCCAATGATTTAAAATTTTTGCCAAAATAGTCAATTAATCTGAACTGCTGAACTGCGAAACTGCGAAATTGCTGAATTGCGAAACTGCTGAATTGCGAAACTGCAAAACTGCTGAACTGCAAAACTGCTGAACTGTGAAATTGCTGAATTGCCAAATTGCCTATTGCGAAATTGCCCATTGCCCATACAAGCTGATTACCAAATTGCTCATTGCCCTTGCAATTGTATGGTGGGGGATAAACTGCAAAAAAAAAGCCTTAGCAAATGGCCAAGGCTTCTTTTTATAATTTACACAAATTGAATGATTTATGCAATCACTCTTTTCACGATGTCCGCTGCATCCTGCAATTGAATAGCGCTATGTACTTCCAATCCACTTTCATCGATGATTTGTTTCGCAAGTTCCGCATTGGTTCCTTGTAATCTTACTATGATTGGCACATTGATATTACCCATATTTTTATAAGCATCTACGATACCGTTTGCCACTCTGTCGCATCTTACGATACCTCCGAAGATGTTCACCAAAATTGCTTTTACATTTTTGTCCTGTAGGATGATTCTAAATGCTTGCTCAACTCTTGCTGCATCTGCCGTTCCACCTACATCTAAGAAGTTTGCAGGAGATCCTCCAGACAATTTGATGATATCCATAGTAGCCATCGCAAGTCCTGCGCCGTTGACCATACAACCAACATTGCCATCAAGCTTTACATAATTAAGTCCATAACTTTTTGCCTCAACTTCTGTCGGATCTTCTTCAGAAGTGTCTCTCAAAGCTTCCAATTCTTTGTGTCTGAAAAGCGCATTGTCATCAAGCGTCACTTTACTGTCCACGGCGATGATTCTATCATCAGCTGTTTTCAAACATGGATTGATTTCAAATAATGAAGCATCAGAACCCAGAAAAGCTGCATACAATTTTGTTATGAAAGAGGTCATTTCTTTCATAGCTTTTCCACTCAAACCCAGATTGAAAGCTACTTTTCTAGCCTCAAAAGGTTGCAAACCAAGGGTGGGGTCGATATATTCTTTGTGTACCAAATGCGGAGTTTGTTCTGCAACTTCCTCAATATTCATTCCACCTTCAGTACTGTATACTATGACATTTTGTTTCTTTTCTCTATCCATCAAGATGGAAACGTAAAACTCTTTGCAAGCATTGAAATCAGGAGCATAGCTGTCTTCGGTGATCAAAACTTTACTGACCAACTTCCCTGGACCTTCCATTCCTCCTGGCGTTTGAGGAGTTTTGAGCATCATGCCTAGGATATTTTTAGTGTGTTCCTCTACTTCAGCAGCAGATTTAGCAAGTTTTACACCGCCACCTTTACCTCTACCACCAGCATGGATTTGTGCTTTTACAACACCAAATTTTGTACCGGTCTCTTGTTGCAATTTTTCAAATGCAGCCAAAGCATCACTTGCATTTTCTACTAAAATACCTCTTTGGATGGCAACCCCGTAGGAAGCCAACAGGTCTTTACCTAGATATTCGTGTAAGTTCATATCTCTTGAATTGTTTTGCGCGTAAAAATAGTCTTTTCTGAAAATTAACTATTCTGCAACGATGAATTTCTGCGATATATCTATCGCATTGTTTTGTAATCTGAGCACGTAGATGCCTTTTTCAAAGTTATTTCCTTCTATTTGAAATTGATTTTCACCTACACTCAATGTTTTATTATAACTTCTAACGACTTGACCTAAAGTGTTCAATATCATTAACTTATAATCACCAGATTTTCCAGTTTTTACTTTTACACCGATCTCCTGTCCTCCAAAGATTGGATTTGGGAAAATTTGCACAAAATTATTGGAACCTGTTAATTCAGTTGTAGCAGTTGTGCTGATGCCAGTTCTGAATGTACTGAAAACCAATTTGGTATTGGTAAATCCTTCATTGTAAGGTCTCACTTTCCAAATATAAACCTTATTTGCCTTCAAATCTGAAAAGGTGTAACTGTTTGTCAAAGAAATTGCTCTAAAAACATCCTTACCGTCGGTCACTTCTACAAAGTATCTGGTAGCGTAGGGTACCTCTGTCCAGGTAAGTGAAACATTGTTGTAAGTTTCTACTCTTTGGGCGTTGATTGGGGCAAGTAATTTTACCTCTTCTTTGATGGTGTCTAAGATAGGTACATAACCATTTCTGAGGTAATTTCTTCTTGGACCTAAATAGTCATTTTGCATGGCCGTTTGCTGCCCCTTTGTGAAAGTGAAGTCGATACAATTGTTGAAATAACTCATGAAATTGTTTTTCATAGTTATAACTGTATCCCCATTAGGGTCACGAACTTGCTTTCCAAAACTGCATCCAGTAGCATTGAAGCCAAAGTTGTAGTCTGGCGGTGTATCACAAATCAAATCTGCACTTTTTTGACAGTTTGCTTTATTTACCAATTCCACCTCAACGCCATATGAAGGTGCAGTAAGAGACTTAACTGGATTTCCATGTTTTAATTCATCATATGGATCGTCTTCCCAACCATAGAAGGTGTGTCTCAAATTAAAAAAGTGACCCATTTCATGGGTGAGCACATCCTTATAACCAATGTATCCCGTTTGTGCGACAATATGATCGGCCATTCTGGTATAGTATCCGGCTATAACACCTCCATTTGAGCTGTCATAGGTATTTTTTGAAATAAACACATTTACTGCATTTGCATAACGTTGTGTCTGGATTTCTCCCGGAAAATCTCGCGGCGCCTCGAATAAATTTGTACTTTTAAGAATGGGTAAATCACCACCATCTGCCAAGTAAAATTGAAAACCAAAAGGTTTGAAATCAATGTTTAATTGATCAAACTGGTTGAGTAAATTATTGAAATCAACTGCACCACCACCATTGTTGTCTGTCACGATGTGGAATTTTATAGGAATGTATTCCAAAGCATTTCTAGGCCTCAATAAAGGCGTATCGTCTGGCATAAGAGAACTCTCGTCCTCGTGTGTGATGCCGCAGAGATGGTTTTGACCTATTACTGTACATGTGATCGAAATTACGAATGCACATATATGAATGAATTTATTCAAAGTAATAAAAATTTATAAGGATGACACAATGCCCAAAGCTTGGTTTTGTTTTGATTGACATTACAAAAGTAAAAGAATTGAATCATTATTTTCATTAATGTTTCATTAAAATAATGCATCTGTTTGCTTGCAAAAAATTAAAAATCAAACGCCAAACCTATGATGGGTAACAAAGCGCCAGAAGATTGTGGTATTGTAATGAGTTTATTAGGGGTAATTACATTTCCCAAATCGTCGCGCTGAAGTCCATATGAGGGTGGTGATGGTGTAGTTTGCATCAATGCGTTCTGAAACTCAAAGTACAAATTGAATGCCAATCGTTTGAAATTCCATTTTTTGTCAATCCTGATGTCCATTTGATTGAATGGTTGTAACCTATCATTGCCCAAGTTTCTATAATCAAAGACAAGTATAGGATAAGTATTGGTGGTGGTAAATTCATCCAAAGGAGCAAATGGTGTTTTGCCTGCAAATCGATAGCGCAAATTGAATTCCCAGTTGCGAGGGGCTTTATAACCTCCTGTAAAGGTAATGAGGCTTCCACTATCCCACACAGATGGTTTATATTCATTACTTAGATCAGAAAACTCACTTTTAAATAAGGTGATGGCTAATATGCCATAAAAACGCTTAGCTAATTTTTGCTGAAAAAGCATTTCAACTCCATAAGCTCTTCCTTCGCCGTCATCTGCAACTGCTTCATTTCCTAAAACTGAAAAATCGCCACCTTTATTTGCTAAAGAAACCCTGTCTGCAATGGATATTGGGTAATTTTCATAATATTTAAAAAAGGACTCAATGCTGATTTTTGCCAACTTCCCTATTTTTCTTTCTACACCTAAAACAGCATGGTTGCTCGCTATATACTTACTATCCTTATTGGCAAATCCGTTTGTGTTGTCTTGGTATCCGAGAATGGTGTAAGGTGGAATTTTGAAATATCTCCCAAGTGTTGCGTTTACTCTCCAACGACCCATTGGATCTACAGACCAACTTATGGCAGTTCTTGGTGAAAGTGTTTTCAATAAATTGTCTCCTGTGGTGAATGAATTGTCATCAGCCCTTAATCCAATCGAAAAATCTAACCGCCCATTGAGTAATGATTTAGAAGCCTGGGTGAACAAACCATATTGAACCATTTGTAAATCAGTCGAATAAGTGTTTGAGAATACAAAATCCTCGGTTTTATTATCATATGAAGATCTGATGAGATTGCCTCCAAATGTCAATGACCATTTATTTATAAATCTGGTAATGCTATACCTCAACCTATTTTCTGTTTCTCTACTCAAATTTTTGAAAAGTAGCCCCTCCCTCGTCTCGTTGTTTGCATATCTGGCAAAATTATTATTAAGGATGTTTAAACTCAAACTGGCATCCATAACTCCTTTTCCATCTTTCATTCTGTTTTTCCAACCGATGCCTGCGGTCGTTGTCCATTGCTCTATAATCGGTACCTGCTCTAAAGTTGATTGTTGATCAAGGCTAAATGATTTTGGTGCCTTCACACTGAATTGATCGATAGAACCAATACCTGTAAAGTAAATAGTATTTCGATCGTTGATTTTGTGATTGATTTTATATTGATAGTCCCAATAGTCTGGTCTGATGGGTAATTGGATCAATTCAAACAAAAGCTGTAAGTAACTGCGTCTGGCTGATACCAAGTAAGTGGTTTTGGCCTCTTCCTGGCCTTTTCTAAACAAAGGACCTTCTGTTGTCAAAGCAGTTTCACTTGCACTTACTCTTATATTGGTTTGGTTTTCCCGAGGATTACCAGTGCGTTGATTAAACTGTAAAACTCCACTTAAGACATTATTGTATTTGGCTGCGAACGAAGAAGAAGTTAATTCTACTCCTTCTATAAAATTCACATTGAGTAATCCTACAGGACCGCCGGCACTACCTTGGGTACTGAAGTGATTAATGTTTGGAATTTCTATTCCGTCCAAGTAGTAAACATTTTCATTGGGAGCACCACCTCTTATAATGACATCGTTTCTGAAGCCACCTATAGATCCTGAAACACCTGGTAAACTTTGCACAACTTTTGCAATATCATTATTGCCACCTGGATATGTTTTTATTTCTTCAGGTGATAATTTTTGCAACGACATGGGTGTGGTGATGGAATTTTGAAACGGACTTGCCGTGACTTCAACAGCGCTCAATTCTTGTGACGATTCAACCAATTCAAAAATAAGGTCATAATTACCCACCGTTTGAATAATTACATTGTCTTTGGTGAGAGAAGCATAACCTAGGAAACTGGCTGTGAAATTGTACGGCCCAGGTTTTACATCTTGAATTTCAAATCTACCATCAACATCGGTTGTGGTGCCACGATCTGTCCCTTCAATAATCACGGTCGCACCTATCAAAGGTTCAGCCGTTTTTGCATCTAAGATTTTTCCGTAAACTGTTACAGATTGACCGACTAGGTTTGCTGTAAAGGCAAGTAAAAGGATAACGCAAATAGTAAAGTTATTTTTCAAATTATTTCATTTTGTTCAAAGCGCAACAACTATTTAATAATGTTGTTTATTTTTTTCGAGGATTTAGTAACCAAAAAGACTAAAATTTGGTCTATGCAGGAGTGGGGTTTAAATCCTTTATCGTTCCTTTGCATTTTTTTTTGACAATTCATCTTGAAAAAAGCCCATTTTGTCTAGATAAACAACATCCATTTGTCTTATAGCAAGACATTTGATTAACACAATTACAAAAATGAAAAAACATCTTACAAACTACAGCTTTTTAATCTTATTGTTTTCATTATTTACTGGAATGACATTGCAAGCCCAAACTGCAACCCTGACCTCTAAGATTTTAGACGGAAAAAGCCAAGCAGTTGAATTTGCGACAATTGCGCTAAAAAGTGCCATCGATAGTACTCTTGTAAAGGTTGAAATGACCGATGAAAACGGAATATTCACCATTCAAAACATTACACCTGCGGATTATCTTTTGGAAATCACATATGTGGGATTAGCTGATTTTAGAAAGATAATCACTGTAAATCAGGGAAGTAATGATCTTGGCACGCTCAATATGGATGCAGGAAATCAGCAGATTGAGGAAGTAACAGTCACTGCCCAAAGGTCTATTATTGAGGCAAAAAGTGATAGAATGGTCTTTAATGTGCAAGGAACCATCAACAGTGCAGGTGAAAACTTACTCAATTTATTGAGAAAAGCTCCTGGTGTTTTGGTAGATAATAATGATAATATATCCGTATTGAGTAGAGCGGGCGTATTGATATATGTCGATGGAAAAAGGCTGCCATTGTCAGGCGCAGATTTGACAGCCTACCTTCAAAGTCTTCCCGCAGAACAAGTGGATCACATAGACATCATTACCAATCCTGGCGCAAAGTATGAAGCAGAAGGGAATGCAGGTATCATTGATATCATTTTGAAAAGAGATAAAAACCAGGGGGCCAATGGATCTTTGAGTGGAAGTCTTTCGAGAGGCAGATTTACTACAGGAAATATCAGTGGTACTGGAAATTACCGGGGTAAAAAATTCAATACCTTTGTCTCTGGTGGATATAATGGTGGCACAAATTGGAATAATATGAATTTTGGCAATGACCAAAATGGATTATTGATCAATGAAGTCAATAATTTTTACAGTGACTTTAATAATTTCAATGTCAGGGTCGGTACCGATTTCTTTATTTCACCCAAAAGTACTATTGGATTTTTGGTGACTGGTCAAAACAGCAACATCAGCCAGTCTTCCAGAAACAGAAGCGAAATTGGCGCAAAAAATGCTGCTAAAATTGATAGTATTTTGCGTTCGGATAATACAAGTTTGGTAGATCGCAACCAAAAAACATACAACCTCAATTACGCGTATAGAAATGGTGAAAAGACGGTCAATGTTGATTTAGATCTTGGTAATTATAACAACGATAGCGATAATTTTCAGCCAAATAGATATTACAACGCTGCAGAAACCCAAATAATCAGCGAATACAATAACCACTACCTTACACCTGTCACCATCGATATTGCAACAGCAAAAGTGGATGTAGAATTGCCATTGATGAAAGGGAAATTTGGATTCGGGTCCAAGTATAGTCAGGTAGTTACTGATAATACGTTTTTATTCAATAACATCCTTGATGGAGTAGACGTGTTAAATAACAGAAGGAGTAATAATTTCAAATACAATGAAGAGGTGGCAGCTGCTTATGCCAATTACAATAAGACCTTGTCACCACTGATCGACATTACAATGGGTTTGCGATTGGAAAATACCAACTCTACAGGTGATTTGCGCGCATTTTTACCTGAGTTACAAGAAGATCCTGTGAAGTTCAATTACTTGAGTTATTTTCCATCAGCAGGATTTACCTTCAAGAAAAATCCAGAACACGTTTATTCATTCAACTATGGTCGTAGAATCAATAGGCCTGATTATAACGTATTAAATCCATTCAGAGAACAAATTACTGAGTTGTCTTTCAGCAAGGGGAATCCTTTCTTAAGACCAGAAATTGTCAATAACTTAGAGTTTAGTTATACGCTTAAATACAGATTTAATTTCAGCTTGGCATTCAGTAAAACAAATGATCAAATAACCAGATTAATTGGTCCGGATGATACCGACCCTCGTGCTGGATTTATTACATATGCCAATTTGGCCAATCAAAAAATCTATAGTTTCAACTCTTCAATTCCTTTGGATGTAACCAAATGGTGGAATTTGTATTTCAACGCAGCGTTTTCTTATACTGATAATCAGGCAGATTATGGAAACGGAGCAGTTGTAGATGTTCAAGTGTTTAACTACAATTTCTATCAGCAACAAGTTTTTGGCCTTCCAAATAAATGGAAATTTGAAGTATCAGGTTGGTATAGTGGTCCAGGAGTTTGGGGCGGAGTGTTTCTTTATGAATCTCAATACAGTTTGAATCTTGGACTTCAACGCAAGTTTATAAATGATAAAATGAATGTCAAGCTAGCTGTAACTGATGTTACTTTTAAATCAGGTTGGAATGGCTATTCAAATTTTAATGGATTAATTGGTACAGGTAGCGGTAACTATGATAGTAGAAGAGCAACATTGTCAGTGAGTTATGAGCTAGGTAATAAAAATGTAAAATCTAGAAATAGAGAGACGGGATTAGAGACAGAAGCCAAAAGGGTAGGAGGATAATATTCTTATCCTGGAAAAGAATATATCAGAAAATTTTCAATGATAAATCAGTTAGGTGTCTATGTAAACAGGCAGTTGACTGATTTATCATCTTTTTTTCCTTTACCAATCACATTTTAAGTTTACGATTGTAAATTGCGCCTTCAAAATTAGCAATCGTATTAAAATGACGACAAAAGTAAAGGTAGGGTTGGTACAAATGACCTGTGAGGCGGACAAGGAAGCGAACCTTGCAAAAGCCATAACGAAGACTCGTGAGGCAGCTGCGGCAGGCGCACAAATTGTTTGTCTTCAAGAATTATTCACATCATTGTATTTCTGTGACGTAGAAGATTACGAAAATTTTAAACTAGCAGAATCCATTCCAGGACCATCAACGGAAGCTTTGCAAGCAGTGGCAAAGGAGACAGGAGTTGTTATTATTGCCTCTCTTTTTGAAAAAAGAGCACAGGGTTTATACCATAATACGACAGCAGTAATTGATGCAGACGGTTCGTACTTAGGAAAATATCGCAAAATGCACATCCCTGATGACCCAGCTTTTTATGAGAAATTTTACTTTACACCGGGCGATTTAGGTTATAAAGTCTTTCAAACAAAATTTGCAAAAATAGGAGTTTTGATTTGTTGGGATCAATGGTATCCTGAAGCAGCAAGGATTACTTCTTTGATGGGGGCAGAAATTTTATTTTATCCCACAGCAATTGGGTGGGCGACCAATCAAGATGAAGAAACCAATACAGAACAATACAATGCTTGGCAAACTATACAAAGGAGTCATGCTGTAGCTAATGGTGTCCATGTAGTAAGTGTAAACAGAGTAGGCCTAGAACAAGATGGGGCCATGAAATTCTGGGGAGGTTCTTTTGTTTCCAATCCTTTTGGTTCGGTTATTTACAAAGCTTCTCACAATGAAGAAGTTATACATGTGCAAGAAATAGATACTGCAAAGTCAGATACATATCGCACACATTGGCCGTTTCTAAGGGATAGGAGAATTGATTCATATCAGCCTATCACTAAGAGATTCATTGACGAAGACTAAGCCACCTTACATTCAAAACTGAGAAAATTGCTTTGCTGATGACACTTATTGACACCTCTGTAACTCCAAAATCACAAGGATATTATTTCCCGGCAGAATTTGATCCCCAAGTAGCCATCTGGTTAAGTTGGCCTCATAAAGAAGAAAGTTGGCCAGGTAAAATTGCAAGTATTTATAAGCCTTATGTATTGTTTATCAAGGAAATCAGCCGTGGTCAGTTTGTAAACATCAATGTGGCTGATGAAAAAATGGAAGCGTTTGCAAAAGAACAAATCGCTGCAGCTGGAGTGGACATGAGGTATATCAAATTTTACCATCATCCGACCAATGATGCGTGGTGTAGAGATCATGGTCCAGCTTTTTTAATCAATCCAAATGCTGAGCAAAATAAAGTCATTGTAGATTGGGGTTATAATGCCTGGGGTGGAAAATACCCGCCATTTGATCTTGATGATGTCATTCCTACGTTGATAGGCAAGGAATTGGGATTGCCTGTTTTTCATCCGGGAATAATAATGGAAGGTGGTTCGATAGAGGTAAACGGAAAAGGGACTTTGATGACATCGACGTCTTGTTTGCTCAATCCAAATCGCAATCCTCACCTCAATCAGGGACAAGTAGAGCAATATTTATGCGACTATTATGGAGTAGAGCAAATTTTATGGGTAGCAGATGGCATTGTAGGAGATGACACTGACGGGCACATTGATGATACAGTAAGATTTGTCAATCATGATACGGTTATCACTGTGATTGAAAAGGATAAATCCGACGAGAACTACGAAATTTTGCAACACAACCTGAGGCAATTAAAAAGTATGAGACTCATCAATGGCAAACAATTGGAAATTGTGGAATTGCCTATGCCTCCAAAGTTGACTTATGAAGACCAGCGCTTACCTGCATCTTATGCCAATTTCTTGATCACCAATTTGAGCGTCATTGTTCCTACTTTCAGATCAAAGACTGACGACCAAGCTTTGGATATCATCCAAAGTTGTTTCAGAGATAGAAGGGTGGTGGGAATTGATAGTTTGGATATCATATGGGGATTGGGCAGTTTTCACTGCTTGAGCCAACAAGAACCACTTGTTTAATAGCGAGATATTTAACTAGTTATCATATTAATATACAGAATTCAAACAAGCAACATCAAAAAGTATAGACAAATGTCCGTATTTCAGACAGATTTACTTTTTTTGTGGCACCATTTACAAAACTTATAAAAAAAAGAACAATGAGACAGAAAATAGCGGCAGGAAACTGGAAAATGAATAATACTTTGGAAGAGTCAATTGCTCTTGCCAGTGACTTGGTTGCAGCAGGAAGCCCCGAAGGTGTTTTGACGATACTAGGAGTGCCATATATTTATCTTGATAAAATCAATCAAATTGTAAACGATGCACCTGGAATAGAAGTGGCTGCACAAAATGCACACCAAGCATTGAGCGGCGCCTACACTGGTGAAATTTCTGTAAAAATGTTGTCTTCTATTGGCATCAAATATGTAATCCTTGGTCACTCTGAGCGCAGAGAATATTTTGGAGAATCAGATGCTTTATTGCTATCAAAAACAAACACTGCTTTGGCTGAAGGCTTATTGCCTATATTTTGCTGCGGTGAACCATTGGCTATCAGGAAGTCAGGCGAACACATTAGCTATGTAATCAATCAGTTAAAAGCCTCTATCTTCCAATTGAATGCAGAGGACTTCAAGAAATTAATCATTGCTTATGAGCCAATATGGGCAATCGGTACAGGAGAAACAGCTTCACCAGAACAAGCACAGGAGATGCACGCTGAGATCAGAGCTGCAATTGCTGATGTCTATGGAGATGAGCTAGCACAAGAAATATCTATTTTATATGGTGGTTCTGTCAACGCTGCAAATGCCAAGGATTTGTTTGCAAGAGCCGATGTAGATGGTGGTTTGGTAGGCGGTGCATCGTTGAAGTCAGATGTTTTCATCCAGGTAATGAACGGGTTTCAATAGGAATTCAATGGGATTTCAATAGGATTCCAATAGGATTTCAATAGGATTTCAATAGGATTTCAATGGGATTTCAATAGGATTTAAATGGGATTTCAATAGGAATTCAATGGGATTTCAATGTGCTGCGGACCCAATGTTTGCGACGCAATGGGCAAATGGATTCAATCATTGCAGAAACAGGGACAAGAGGGAATTCAATATCCTTCGGACCCAATGTACCTACACAGTGTAGGTACGCAATGGGCAAATGGATTCAATCATTGCAGAAGCAGGGACACGTGGGATTTCAATGGGATTTCAATGGGATTTCAATTTTCCAAGTTTAAATTAGGACAACTAGGTAGAGACGCAAAATTTGCGTCTCCACGAATGATTGTTCAATCCTTACAGACGAGGAACATTTGGACGGCTGACAACTGACAGCTGATATCTGACCGCTGATAGCTGACCACTGAAAGCTGATAGCTCACTCCTCACTACAAGATTTTTTCAACTTTCCTCAGAATTTTCTACTTTCGCGGCTCGAAACGAAAAATGATATGATTTCAGTAGATGGCTTGACGGTAGAATTTGGAGGTAGAACGCTTTTTGGAGATGTTTCTTTTGTAATCAATGAAAATGATAAGATTGCGTTGATGGGCAAAAATGGGGCGGGAAAATCCACGATGATGAAAATCATAGCTGGAGTGTCCAAACCAAGTCGAGGTCATGTGAGAGCTCCTAAAGATGCAGTCATAGCTTACTTGCCCCAACACTTGCTTACAAAGGATGATTGCACAGTTTTTGATGAAGCTTCCAAGGCATTTGCTCAGATTTTTGAAATGCGAGATGAAATCGACCGACTCAATGAAGAAATGGCTACCCGTGAGGATTATGACTCAGAAAGTTATATGAAATTGATTGAGCGGGTTTCTGAGTTGGGCGAGCAATATTATGCAATGGATGAGATCAACTACGACGCTGAAGTTGAAAAAACGTTGATGGGACTTGGTTTTAAATCTACGGATTTTACAAGAAAAACAAGTGAATTTAGTGGTGGCTGGAGAATGAGGATCGAACTGGCAAAAATTTTACTTAGAAAACCAGATTTGATTTTGCTTGATGAGCCTACCAATCACATTGATATTGATTCTGTTATTTGGCTGGAGAACTTTTTGGTTAATAAAGCCAAAGCAGTAATCGTCATTTCCCACGATAAAGCCTTTATTGATAATATCACGACTCGTACCATAGAGGTAACCATGGGTAAAATCTATGATTACAAAGCCAATTATTCCCATTATCTGCAGTTGCGAGAAGATCGTCGGTTATCTCAAATCAAAGCTTATCGAGAGCAACAAAAAATGATTGCAGAGAATAAGGCTTTTATAGAGCGATTCAAAGGGACTTATTCCAAAACCAATCAGGTAAATAGTGTGGAAAGGATGTTGGAGAAATTGGAAATCATCGAAGTGGATGAAGTTGATAATTCGGCTTTGAAGTTGAGATTCCCACCTTGCGTGAGGTCAGGTGATTATCCAGTATCTGTTGAAGGTTTGACCAAAAGATATGGTGACCACCTTGTATTTAAAGATGCGAGTATGGCCATCAAAAGGGGAGAGAAGGTGTCTTTTGTAGGTCGAAATGGAGAAGGAAAATCCACCATGATCAAGGCCATCATGGGTGAAATTGATTTTGAAGGTAAATGGCAGCAAGGTCATAATGTGCAAGTAGGATATTTTGCACAAGATGAGGCGGCTAGGTTAGACCCGGATTTAACGGTATTTCAAACGGTAGATGAGGTAGCCCAAGGAGAAGTAAGGACACAGCTCAAGAATATTTTGGGTTGTTTCATGTTTTCAGGAGATGATATTGATAAAAGGGTAGGAGTGCTTTCAGGTGGAGAAAGAACCCGGTTAGCCATGGTGAAATTACTTTTGGAACCTGTAAATGTATTGATTCTGGATGAGCCGACGAATCACTTGGACATTAAATCCAAGGATGTGCTCAAGGAGGCATTGCTCAATTTTGATGGCACCCTTATTTTAGTATCCCATGATCGTGACTTTTTGCAAGGTCTTTCAGAAAAAGTATTTGAGTTTAAAGATCAAAGAGTGATCGAACATTTTGAAACCATCAGTGAGTTTTTGGCCAGAAATAAAGTCGAAAATTTAAAAGAATTCAGCAAATAGAAACGCAAAATTTTGCGTCCCACGGATGGTTGTTTAATCCCTTGCAGAATTGGCGACGTGTGAGATTCCAATTTTATTTTCGAATAACCATGTAGAGACGCAAAATTTTGCGTCCCACGGTTTGTTGTTTTTAGCTGTTTTCAAAAAAAAAAAGAGAGCACGACCAATACAAGCCGAGCCCTCAAAACCGCAATTGATTTGTTCTTGAAAATACTATTTCATTATAAAATTGTGTAGTACTATTTGTTTTTTACTGCATAAATTGACTCTGCTGTTACAGTTATTTGGTTTACTGTTCATCTGGATTCAAAGGCAATCTTTAAGTCCAAAGATATATTGACACCGATTCAATTAAAGTGTAAATAAAATTAAATTTTTATTATATATAGAGTCACAGGTCAGCATTTTTAGTATTTTCGACCTTGAAAAGTGATAATTTTTCCCAAACTCATCAATGAACAGTCTAAATAGGGTATTTTATGGATTCTAGAAGAAGTTTTGTAAAGAAAGGCGTATTGCTTGGATCTGTTTTATCTCTAACACCAGACATTGCATTTGGCTCCAATTTCTTAAATTTCAGCGAGAAAATCAACATAGGTATTATCGGATTGGGTGACCAAGGCCTTTCAATGCTCTCATTACTTTTGAATAGAAAGGATGTGAATGTAGTTGCTTTATGTGACTCAGATGTTAAAAGCGTTGAGTTAGGAATAGAAAGTTTAAAAAATAGTGGCAAGAAAGCAGCTTTTACTTTTTCAGGAAACAAACAAAGTTATCTAGACCTGCTTGCACTCAAAGAGGTTGATGCAGTTATCATTGCAACTCCGCACCAAACTCGCATTGGCATTGCCATTGATGCTTTTACTGCAGGCAAGTTTGTAGGCATGGAAGTTCCAGCCGCAAATTCTGTCGAAGAATGTTTTGACTTAATCAAGTCGCATGAGCAAAATGGTAGCCAATTGATGATCATGGACGATCTGATGTTCAGAAGGGACATGATGGCTGCAATGAACATGCTAAAAGAAAATGTGTTTGGTGACGTCTTCCATTTCAAATGCAGTTACCAAAGAAATCAAAATATCGGAAGTTGTGATCAGCATAATTTAAATAATTGGGTAGTAAATAGCCATTCCAAAAATGCAGATGTTTACCCTACATCGGGAATTGCCGCCATTGCAAACTTTGCTGAAATCAATCGAGGAAATCGATTTGAAACATTGTCTACACAAGTTTCTAAAAGTGCTTTTTTGAATCAACTTAATAAAGACTATCAATTGCAGTTAAATGCAGAATCAAGCGGTGATGTTCTTACCACTGTTATAAAAACTGCAAATGATCAGAGCATTGTGATTGCATATGAAGGGAATGTAGACTCAGTTAAATCAATGGGTATAAAAATACAAGGAAGTACTGGTATTTGGGACAGACAACATCAGTCCATAGTCATTGAAAGTGAAACAGAATCTGTTAAATATACTGCTGACTCAGTTTATTTGGAAAAATATGACCACAAAAATTGGAAGGATTTTGACCAACAATTGGTGGTAACTGAGTCAGAATATATGAAACATCTGAGCTTAGATGCATTTATACAGTCTGCCAAAGGTAATATCAATCCGGTATTGGATGTTTACGACGCTGCAACCTTGGCTGTCATAGCACCACTTTCAGATTTGTCTATTGCAAATCATGGTGCATTGCAATCCTTTCCAGATTTTACTTCAGGTGCTTGGGCATTTAGTAAAGGAAGAAAAGCAAACCATCGTATACAAACGGTTTAAAAATTTTACCAGCAAATCATTTTGATTTGGCGATCAACCCAACCAATATTAGCTTCTGACTTTGGGCTTTAATCTATAAATCGCACCAGGTCTTTCAACAGAAACATAGATATATCCATCTCGTCCTTGGGTGACATCTCTCATCCTACCGATGTTTTTGAGCATCAACTCTTGTTTTACGACTTCGTCCCCTTTCAAAACTAATCTGTGTAAATAGTTGAATCTCAATGATCCCAAAAGAATATTCCCTTTCCACATGGGATATCGATCACTGTTTACGAATGTCATGCCACTTGCTGCTATGGAAGGTACAAAGTAAGTAATTGGCTGATCCATTCCTTCAAGAGCGGTTTTATCAGTAAATGTGGTACCATTGTAATTGATTCCATAGGAGATAACTGGCCATCCATAATTATGTCCGGGCTTCATGATATTTACCTCATCTCCTCCTCTAGGGCCGTGTTCACTTTCCCAAAGTTTTCCATCTACCGGATTTAATGCTAGGCCTTGTGGATTTCTGTTGCCATAAGTATAAATTGATTTCACTGATCCAGGACTGTTAACAAATGGGTTGTCTTCTGGAATGGTACCATCAATCTTTATGCGATGCACTTTTCCACAGTGATTATCCAAAAATTGTGGATGTTCTTTTTCAAATCCTCTTTCACCAACTGAAATGAATAGATATCCGTTTTTGTCAAACTCCAACTTACAGCCGTAATGGTGAGCAGTTGATTTATAAGGTAGAGCTTCAAATATTTCTTCTACATTAGTCAAGGCGTTGCCAGACAATTTGGCCTTGATGACTGCTGTTGTACCCATCTCCTTGCCATCCACCATTTTCATTTTAGAATAGGAAAGGAATAACATTTGATTATTTTCAAAGTCTGGGTGTAATTCTATTTCTAAAAGGCCTCCTTGTCCTCTATTCCTTACTGCCGGTACACCTGTAATGGCAACCTTAGTTTTGTCTGGCTTCAACATGGTCAAAGTGCCTTGTCTTTCTGTATAAAACAAAGTACCATCTTTCAAAACCTGCATACTCCAAGGCACTTCCACATTGTAAACCATGGTGTCCAATTCAATCGTTACCTCATCTGTTGCGACGATATTGGAGGTTAGTTTGTTTTCGCCAAATTTAAATTGATCAACATTCGCAATACCTGATCTTATGTAAGCTGCAAGATTCATGATTTCCTGATCTGTAAATGCAGTATCATACGCTGGCATACCATCGTCTGGAATTCCTTGTTTGATGGAAGCAAATATTTGTTCCGGGCTACTTCCTTTTTTCCATTGTCTATCTACGAAAGCTTGCATTTGTTCACCATGACACCCAGAGCAAAAATTTTTGTAATGCATTTCCGCTGCTGCGAAGTCTGGTTTAGCCTCTTGGACTACCACTACTTCCTTAGGGGACATCTCAGTTTTTTGAGCAGATTTGCAGTAAATAAAAAAAGTGGCTAATGTCAATAATAAAAAGAGATGTCTCATAAATTCTGTAAATAGTATAATGAAATAATGTAATCCATAACGAGTCCTGTCAATTAAACAGGCTAATCCAAATTTCGTTTGATTTAATTTTCAAATGTAAAGTAAAGTTGGTGATTGACCAAACTTAAAAACGAAGTCCAAACGCAAACCAAACTCAAACATTATTTTTCTAAATTTTCCATCAATATAGGTAAAAGATCTTTAGGATTGGGTTCATATTGTAAATCTGTAAAATATAGGGATTCTTCGTTTTCTAAGTCAATCTGGTCATTTTCATCATAAGGTCCCACTAAACCTGCATAATAACCTGTCTCATCTTCCACCATACACTTGCTGAGCAACATATATTTATCCTTGTATTTTACACGTTCGATGATGTCGACAGTTATGCAATCAACCTCGTGTTCTTTATTGAAATATCGATTCATGATGGCTGCATTGGAAATGTTTATATCCCTGTATTTGGCGTCTAATTGAAGGAATTTATTCTTCGAAATTAATTCATCCATAATGAAAAACCAAAAGTATTTTTCCTGGTAAATTTTATCGAGTTCAGCATTGGTAACTTCTTTGCCATTGGAAACCTTGTTATAAACTACCCGATACCTATTAAAGGAATTTTCTGAATTACTCAATGCTTTCAAGATAGCTGCTTCATCTGCATCTCGTCTGAATTCCAAATAAAAATTAATCAAAGGCATCGGTATAGACAGGCTATTGTCCAATGAATATTCTGCCATAAACTTTTTCAAATCCTCTTTCACCATTTTTTCTACACGAGTAGAATCCTTAGAAATAGGAGTAGACTTCCCGTGCAGACTGATCAAATCTAAATACAAGTTTAGAAATTGTGATCTTGCTACACCTTGTTCTGCGATAGCTAAAAGTTGCTCTTTATTTTCTATGAAAAGATCCAATGAGTCATTGTAAAGCTGGTAAATATCCTCTGGAATCAACTCAGCCTCAATGGTTTTGGACGCCAAGGTTCCTATCAACTTCTTTTGTACAGATGATGATGAAGAAAGGGATAAGCTTTCCAATATCCTATACTTCAATGTCATATTTGTGCTGGTAATCAGTAACTTGAATAGGAGTTCGTCAATTTTTGGATCTTCAAAATCGTGTAAAATGGTAACCAATTGATATTTTGAATTATAGTCTTCTGCCTCATCAAGCAAGTTTTTATTGAGTAAATCCAGCATGGCCGGGATATCTTGCGATGTAAAATTTTCGAAATTATCCAATGCCGTTCTGGCTTCATCAAATAGAATTCTATCCTTACTTTCTAAATTCTGTAAAATGGTTTTACTCTTCTTTTCAAACATTAATTGATTCAAGGCTGGGTCAACCGTAAAATTCAAAGTTTTCCAATATTCATCCATGATGTCAATAGTTGCAGAATCATTTGGTGAGACGGCCGTCATTAAAAATTTATGATTATTGCAAAATACTCCGGCTTCTGTGATGATGTTTTTATTTCCATCACTTTGCCGATGAAAAAAGTAGGCAGGACAAACACCATTTATTTTTGTGAATTGATAGTCTATGACATTCCCTGCAAGACTGCTGTCCAAATTGTTTTCGAGGGTAAATGCTTCGTCAGACAAATTCAATTGCTCAAATTTTCCGATTTCAGAAATTTCCAAATCAATGGTTGTAAACGCTCCCGAATCTACATAGCTGTAATTGTGAATTATCTTACCCGATTCTTCAGATTCAGAGTAGTAGGCAGAATTGGGAACCATCATTTTTAACTTAGCATTTTCAAAACTGAAGGGAACTTTTGGCTTTGATTCAAGGGGCAGAAATTTGAAATCTTCAAAAAAGTTTTGATTTTTAATCTTCTTTTTGGTCTGGGATTCAAATAACAAAATCATCTGGTTTCCACGAATCATCAGTTTTGTATACACGGTGAGGTTTACGCCGGTAAACTCAGAATTGAGGGTAGTATATTGAGCGGATGCTTCAAAACTTTCCTTTACAAGCTTCATGTTCAATGCGGTAGCCAATGCTGCTGAGGAGGTAGTCAATGCAGTTTGCTCATCGTTGTAAGTAATACCCGGAGGATTGGAGTTGAACCTGACCAAATACTCACTTCCGTCTTCAGACCAAATTTTGTATTTTGAAACAATACTTCCCCTTGCACTGTGCTCATGTTCTTTTAATTCATTGACTAAAAAAGGTGTATCTGCCCCAGAGAAGTATATAAATTTTCCTTCTTCCTGGATTTGCATCGACCAACCTTGTTTTACTTCCTTAAATTTGAGGCCGGCAAAATATTTATTGATAAAATCGGTGTTGATTCCAGTTTTTGAAAATCCCAATACTACTTGAACTACCACTATGTTTGGGGCAACAGCCAATTGTATTCTCATATTGGTTTGGTCGTTTTGTATTTTAAATTGTCTGAATTCTACATCCTTGACCTTTTTAATTGCATAAGGTTTACCAATGGCAATCGTTGAATCTTTCGTAATTCCATTGACCAATGTTTGTATAAAAATATCTGAGTTTTCCGATTGTAAATTTACCTGCAGTGGCAATCCCATGGTCATGAACATCAAACCTCGATCCATGATGATCTTTATATTCATGTCCATATTATCAATTGCCACATTCTGTCCCCCATCAACTGCCAAGAAAGAATAGGGCAAGGTGGCACTGGCTATTTCCTTTAATGGTTCATTTATTTGGGTTGAATAGAGCTCATGAATTTTGGAATTTTGTAGGGTGAATTTGATAGGTCTTATTTGGTAATTCTTTTTCTTCAAGATGCTCAACACATTATCCTCACCGACTAAGTGACCACCTCCCACTACCCCGAATGTAGCTTCTTTTATACCACTTTTGATGAATGATTCTGCTTGAATGGCGTTCCTTTTTTTCATTTCAAAAACATCCAAACTATCAAAATTGTATTCCTCCAAATACTTATTTATTTCCTCCAAATTACCGCCAGCATATAAATTTATAAACTTTTGCTTAGCCAAACTATCCCCAAAGAACTTTTTAAATTCCTCATTTGTCAGGGTGTTCATGATGTCTTTTTGATCTTCCCACTGCTCAAGACCAATCGATTTTAAACCCAATTTTTTGGAAATATTGAATAGATATAGATCTATGATGGTCGGGTATCCTTCTTGAGTAAAGTATTCAGATAATGGAGATTCGGAGGAATCCGAGGAGTCCTCCGAATCCTTTGAATCATCGTTTATTGTTTTAGCCACCTCCATTTCTACTAAATTATCAATGGTAGAATAATCCAATTCCCCAGCAAAAACCTTACAAGATTGCATGGCTATCAATAAGGAATCTGGAAAATCAAATAGACTTTTATCGTTTAAATGGACAGAACCAAACAGGTATGAGGGTTTTTTGAAATCCCCACCTGTTACTTCCCAAAGTAAATTATATTTATCTGCCTTTTGCTGGGCTTGAAGATTTAAAGCAATCATCAAGAACACGAGAATCTTTGGAATTATTTTCATTTCATTGAATTTAAAAAACAAATGTAGTATTAGTTTTTTGAATGGATGGCAGAAAAGATGGTCCTTCGGCAAAAGTAATAGTGATTGATAATCAAACATTTTTAAAGGATGAAGGACGAAAGATGAAAGAAGAGAGATGAAAGAAAGTGACTTTTCAAGTCCTGCCCGTGTGTCAAAGAGCAAGTTGTAAGACTTTTAAGTGTTAAATGGTGTTTCTTTCCGATGTTGACCAAAGATGTGAGTGGTTGACTAGATTTCTAAGAGTTTGTTATATTTACTGGTAATTCAAAGCCACATCATGAGCAATGCCAATGCTTACTTATTCACCAATGAAACCATTCAGAATCCACCAGTAAAATTCCTCGATAAACTCAAATATCTTGGCCCGGGCTTTATAGTCACAGCATCTATCGTTGGTTCTGGTGAATTGATAGCCACCACGACACTTGGAGCAAAGGCTGGATATTTGGCTTTTTGGGTCATCATTGTAAGCTGTCTCATCAAAGTTGCCTTGCAGTTGGAATTTGGTAAACATGCCATCATCACTGGACACACCCCGATGTTTGAAATTAATGCCTTAAATGGAATGCAAATCAAAGGTAAATCTTGGCTAGTTTGGTTGATTGGAGGATTACAATTCCTCAAAATTATCCAACTTGGTGGCATGTTGGGAAGCACAGCTTTGGTTTTAAATATGATTTTTCCATCTATTTCGCCTTATTTTATGGCAATTTTTACAGCTGTTTTAGTTGCCGTTTTGATCTATCGAAATCAATACAAAATCATAGAAAAAGGATCACTTTTGATGACATTTTTCTTCACTCTTTTTACGGCAATGTCTTTGATCATGGTCATGTACACGCCTTATGCCATCACTGCTGCCGATATCCAGTCAGGATTTAGGTTTGATGTGAATAATGATTTACTCCTCATTGCGGTGGGTGTATTTGGCATTACAGGGGTTGCAGCTGATGAAATTTTGGCATATTATTATTGGTGTTTGGAAAAAGGTTATGCTTCTTTTGCAGGATTAGGTGATGATTCTGAAGCTTGGAAAAGTAGGGTAAAGGGATGGATGAAAATCATGTATTTGGATGCCTTTATTGCCATGGTTATTTATACCTCAACTACTGCGGCATTTTATTTGCTTGGCGCCGCAGTGTTGCACAGTCAAAATCTAGTGCCAGAGAGCAATCAGTTGATAGAAACTATTTCCAAAATTTACACAGACACATTAGGCCAAAATGTAAAATATATTTATTTGATAGGCGCTTTTTTTGTGCTTTTTTCGAGTGTTTTTACCACCTTGGCCTATAATACAAGAGTCTTTACAGATTTAGGAGCGACTTTAAATTTGATAAATCTCTCTAAGCCAGGTACAAAAGATAAAAGCATTCGATTCTTTGCAGTAGCATTTCCTGTACTTTGGTGTGCCATGTATTTTTTCATCAATTCACCTTTATTGATGATCATTTCTGGTGGTATTGTAGGGTCTGTGATGTTGTTTGTTGTAGCATATATAGGCATTTTATTCAGAATGTCTAGGTCAAGTAATATTGGTAATAGTAAAGCATTTGATTTGTGGTTGGGGCTCAGTGTTGTGTCTATCATGGCTTTGGGCTTGTATGGAGTTTATATCAATGTGAGTTCAATGTGAGTTCAATGCCTGCGGCGCAATGTACCTACACAGTGCAGGCACGCAATTCCCTGCGGGAGCAATGCCTGCGGCGCAATGGAGTTCAATGTGAGTTCAATGTGAGTTCAATGGGAGTTCAATTGGAGTCCAATGAGAGTCCAATGGGAATTTAATCCCTTGCAGAAGCAGGGACACGTGGGAGTTCAATGTGAGTCCAATGCCTGCGGTGCAATGGAGTTCAATGGG
>JAKQLF010000093.1 GCA_029567325.1 Bacteroidota bacterium
ATCTATTTCAGTTTAGTAAATAGATTCTTCATATTATAAATAAAAAGATGTGTCCTAACCAGAGGCTGGTGGCTCGTGGCTCAACTACATGCCAATCACAACCGAAGGATTAATTCCATATCTTCCAAATTCTTTCCCATAAACTGCGATACCACCCTCTCCTATTGTTTCTAGCCTGATGAGCAATTTACCTAACTTTTTTGCTGTTTTAATTTGAGCTTTTGTCAGGGTTATTTTTTGTAAATAACCATAACTACCGGCTTCATTGAGTGTGCCATCTTCCTTTTGATTGAGCCAACTGAGCAAACCTCTGTGGTCGGCAGGATCATCTTCCAAAGTAATTTTTTGAGTTTTTTGTCCATTGATAGAAATTTGGATTGTAGATGGGACCTTAGTCTCATCCGTCATGGGATAAGCATTTGGGTTTTTGGATGACTCAACTTTTCCGCCCAACATATAATCTACCTCCTTTAATTCAGAATCGGCAATGTCTTTGGCAAAAAGTGTTTTTGCACCAAGCTCCATCAATACATAGGCAGTTTTTGAGTTGCCTGTGAAAGGAAATTCAAACTCAAAAAAGCCACTACCAGCACCATTCATTTTTTTCCCTCCAAGCACTTCCCAATTCTTCTTAGACCAAGTTGCTACCTTAAATTGATTTGGTTTTAATTCCTCCACTTTGATCTTTGGAGGCAAAACGCCACCGCTTACAGCAAAATAAACAAAATTGTGATGGACTGCTTTGCCCGTTTTGTCCTTTAAAATCATTTGTAAAATGTATGTCCCGTCGAGATCAGGCATTTTCACAACCAAGTCAGCAAGCGATTTTTGCATGTAAGGAATGTAATTTATCTTTAGATCAGGTAATTTTTGCTCGAAAGGTTTGCCCAAAATGTCATTTCCACTCAACTTAAAATTGACAGTCAGTTGATCTCCCAAGTTTTCATCAGTCATTGAAGAAATAAAAAGCGGAACGTTTACGGCAGCTCCAGCTTTTGCTTTAAATCCAATGTCTTGACCTGAAGTTATGTAAATTAAGGAATGAAAATCTTTGTCAGTCATTCCAGGAACCAATGACTCCAATCCTGTAAATTTTTTACTTCTGTCAAAGCGCCAATAACCATTCCACTCATTGATCACATCGTGATGCTCAGTGTATAACCAACCCGACATTTTTGGGTGCATTCTGAAAGTATTGATCATGCGATGATAATCATAAGACCAGTCCACATTCCCAGTACTTCCTTTGTAACCCCAAACATTGCCACATTCAGAATTGATCATAGGCAAATCCTTGGTTTGATTAAAACCATTTTCAAAATGAAAAGCACTGCCTTCAAATGTATTTTTATCAATCAACTGCATGTGTTTTTCCCACCCATATCCCGGCAAATACTCATGCCATGAATTGAGATCTGTCACTGTATGACCTGCCCCACAGCAAATAGAGTTGTCCTCAACTAATCTGCTTGGATCCAACGATTTCCCCAAATAATACATAGAAGCAACCCATTTTTGAGTAGATGGCAAATACAATTGTTCTTCTTTTTGAGTCTGCCTGTTTCTTACATTTGTTTTAAGACCCCAAGTTTCATTGAATACAATCCAGGAAAATATGGATGGGTGATTATAGTCTCTTTTGATCATTTCCCGCAAGGTAAATTCTGCTTCTTTTTGCATGGCTTCGTCTGGTTGGCCCCAACTATTTGGCAAATCAGACATGACTAGTAGGCCCAATTTATCAGCCCAATATAATTTACGAGGTATATCTACCTTGATGTGCGTCCTCAATCCATTCAAGCCGATGTCTTTACAAAGTTGAATTTCATTTTTCATGAAAGCATCACTCGGGAAAGTATAAAAACCATCTGGATGATACGATTGATCCAGAGTCAATTGCAGGTATATTGGTTTGTTGTTGAGACTCACATAAGGGATGTCAGAACCTGGTAATTTTGTAACTCCGATTTTTCGCATACCGAAGTATGTCTTTAATTCATCATCGGCAATTTTTGCTTTGACTGGATACAGGTAAGGATTTTCCAATGTCCATAAAGTGGGATTTGAAAGTGGTATGTAAACAGAAGCTTTCAACGCTCCTTTTTTCAAAACGGCTGATCCCACAATTGGTCCTTGAGGAGTTTCAATTTCGATGGAAATAGATTCATCTTTGGTGGCGGCTTCTTCAAAGTAAGATTCAACTAAAACTTCGTTTTTATCTATATCGGGAGTGAAATGAATGTGGTCAAAGTATGTTTTCCCACGAGCTTCCAAATAGACTGTTTGCCATATTCCTCGGGCATTTCCATAACCTTGTTTGCCATACAAAGTAAACTCACGCCTTTTGTCGTCGACTTTGATGACAATTTTTTGTGATTTATTGAATTGAATAAATTCGGTTATTTCAAATGCGAAGGGAGTATAACCACCTTGATGTTTGCCCAAGTAGTGTCCATCAAACCATACTTTAGTTTCCCAATCAGATGCGCCAATATTGATGAATACTCTTTTTGATTTCCAATCATCTTTTAGTAGAATTTCACGACTATACCAAGCGACATCAGCGTCATCATTTACTTCAGATAATTTAGAACCCCAAGGAAAAGGAACCAATATTTTTTGGTCGAATTTTTTGGTACCCGCGGACCAGTTTTGTATTTCGCCTTGATTTTCCTTGTCAAAGTGAAAATCCCAATAGCCATTGAGATTCATCCACTGAGTTCTCTCTAAATCAGGTCGCGGATGTTCTGGTAAAGGAATAGTTTGTCCTCTCATTTCAAAACAGAAAACCATACAAAACATCAAAAAAACTGCTCTCATAAACGACTTGAATTTACATTTGGCTAGAAAAACAACTTGATCAAACACATAAACTTAATAAAAAAATATCAAGGTGCGAATTATATTCTTAAGCTTTAAATCGAAATTGAAAATACATATTATTTCGACTTTATGACAATATTGAACCATTCATCCATCAATAAAAGCAAGTTTCGGGTTTTTTAAGACCACACATTGTTGCACTTTTGTCTTTATAAAAAATGAGATGGAAACAAATTACCACATAAATTATGAGCGCATTGCCCAAGCCATAGATTATATACGCACCAATTTCAAAAGTCAGCCAAGCCTAGATGAAATTGCACAAAGCGTACATTTGAGTCCTTATCATTTCCAGCGACTGTTTACAGATTGGGCAGGAACAAGCCCAAAACAATTCCTGCAATACACTTCAATTGAGTACGCAAAATCTTTGCTTACTGAACGGCAGGCTACTTTGTTTGACGTCGCTGATGAAACAGGTCTTTCAGGTACTGGAAGGTTGCATGATTTATTTTTAAAAATTGAAGGCATGACTCCTGGTGAGTATAAGGACGGTGGCCGACAACTCATCATCCAATACAGTGAAGTAGAAAGTCCTTTTGGAAAAATGTTTGTTGCTTCTACAGAAAAAGGAATCTGCAAAATGGTTTTTAGCGATGACCTGGAAACTTCATTGATTGAATTACAAAACACATTCCCAAATGCTAGTTTAGAACATCAATCCAAAGCCATGCATGATGAGGCGACAAAGCTGTTTCAGCGTGATGCCAAAGATTTGACAAAGTTAAAACTACATCTTCGCGGCACAGAATTCCAACTCAAAGTATGGCAAGCCTTGCTTCAAATTCCACAAGGGAGGTTGAGTACTTATGGTAAAATTGCCAATCAAATTGGTAACACTGCAGCATCCAGAGCAGTAGGTACAGCGATTGGCAGTAACCCTGTTGCATATTTGATTCCTTGTCATCGTGTGATCCGTCAAACGGGACATTTGGGCGGATATATGTGGGGAGAGACAAGGAAAACGGCTATGATTGGGTGGGAGGCTGTAGTTAGTAAGGGTTAAGAAATTGAAATTTCATTCATACAGAGCTGATTTTTTCTAACTTAGTTGGCCTAAACAACCGTTTATCAACATTTTAAAAAAATCATTTTATATCTAAGGATAGTTTTTGAACTTACTACTTAACATATTTAATAAATTGAAGTTCATCAACCTTTTCAAAACCAGTGTCTGCTGAAAATAATGGAATATTCATATATTGTGAGGTAGCAGCAATTATTGCATCAGGTAATTTCATCCTATATTTTTGCTTTAACTCTATTGTATGTTGCTTTATGAATTCATTGAAATCTATGATTATACAATCAGCTAAAAACACCTCTATACTCCTTTTCCCTTCTTCAGTAATTTCAAAATAACCTAAAAGTTCCAGTTCACTTATGAATGATAAATAAACATTATATCCGTCTAGAAACTCTGAAATTGCGTCATCACCTGACAATAAATACAAAGCAATGTTTGTATCTATTAGAAGGTTATCACCATTCATTTCTCATTGACTTTTGTATATCTAAAGGGTCGTCTTTTAGTTTAATTTTCCCACTATGCTTTTTAGCGTCTAGTTTGCCCTTTAGTTTCAAATTTGCTAAAGTTTTCTTTATTGTTTCTTTACTATCTCTTGAATTTATCGTCAATACCATTTCATTCTAACTTTAATTACAAAGATAAAAGTAAAACCTACATTAAAACTTAAAAGTTTCAACTCAAAATTACATCTTAAATCAAAAAATGGCATTGAGAGCCTTAATTGAGAATATTCTGGGAATAACACTATTTTGCCATCTCACCTTCTTTCCCTTTATTTG
>JAKQLF010000118.1 GCA_029567325.1 Bacteroidota bacterium
ATCCAAATTTTGTTTATCAATAAAATCATCAATTTTGGAATTTACGGCAGATTTAAAACCCGCAATAAATGATGAAATGGATTTTGGCAAACGAATTGGTGGGTTTCGTTTTATGGATGGAAAATCAAAATAATCGTCTGGTAACCAATTGGATGGTAAATGACCAATGGATGGCGTTGGCGGATGGGGGTGTAGAGACGCACGGCCGTGCGTCTCTACACCCCCATCCATCATTTCTGGTGATTTTTGGATATCGGATTTTTCGTTTTCGTTTTTAATTTCCACAATTGCATGAATATGATTTGGCATCAATATATATTCGTGCAATGCCAATTCATTCCTGATTTTAAATGATTTCAACCATTCATTTTCAACAATTTCGCCAAATTCCGACAATTGCATTTCGTCATTTTCAATTTCCCCCAAATAACAAACCCTGTATTGGGTTATAATTGTCAAAAAATATAACGAATTCGAAGAATAATCCCAATTGGGTCTTCTCACAGATTCTATTCGATATTTATTCCTAAATTTTGACACAGGGAAATGTTGATTTTCAAAAATAATCAAATATTCTAAAACTTCACTTCAATTACCACAACAGAATATGGCTTTAACTTAATATTCAAATCCTTAGCAAAAGTTATGTTCGCTTTCTCAATGGCGAATAGGTCAGGCTGATCAAGACTAGCCTTGTCCATGGGCTCTGCAGAGACCGTGTAAGAGGCAACTTTTCCATTTTGATTTATCGCTTTGCCTTGCAATCTGGTAAGCAAAGTTTGCTTTTTTGACGAGTAGTTGACTGCTTTGATGATGATGCGTTTACCATCCAAACTTGTTGTGGCAATGGCGTCAACTGTGCCCGGCGTCCAGTCTTCTGGTTTCATTTGTGAGATATCGTCAAAGAACTGCTTACGATCGCTTATGTCTCGAAAAGTGCCAGAAATTGCGGACAAGTAAACTGGCTCATAATAATCTCTAAATAACTTTTCAACAACATATCCACCTCCCGGAAACCATGAAACATGGTCGTGGTAAACCCATGCAGTCCAGGTTGGATCATCTTCCACATTGCGCATGAGTAATGCAGGACAACTCATGGTAATTCCTGTTTTTTCGTATGAAATCAAGCTGCCAGCAGCATGTAAACCAGCTCTCCAATCGTAAGAACGGCAAAGGCCCCATTCCAGGATGGTAGGAATGATGTCAGGATGTTTAGAATGGTGAATGTAGTCCTTCAGTTTTACAATGTAATCTTCGATTCTTCGCACTCCTGTTTGAAAGTTCTCAGGTTCATATTCGTAATTATGGCAGCCCAAAACATCAAAATTTTCTCCTGCAATATCTATCACCTTCTGACTCCAAATCATATCATTGGATCTCTTTTGACCACATGCAACGATTTTTGAATTCGGAGCAATGGCTCTAAGCCTGCTTCCATAAAGGTTGACAATCTCCGCATATTTTTCTGGGCTGAGCAGATGATTCATCGGCTCGTTGTCTATCTGAAAATAGGGAATCCGATAGGGCTCTGGATGCCCGTTTTTAGCGCGTAATTTTCCCCATTCAGTATCTTGTGGGTCAATGAGATAGTGGACCCAATCCATGGCATACTCCAGTTCTTTTGGATCAGTCGAAGTAGCTTTTAAAACAATCATGGGATCACTGCCAAGCTGATCGCAAAGATTTAGGAACTCTTCTGTACCAAAACCATAATAGTCAGAATAGCCGCCCCAAATGGTATTAGGATGGTAAGTCCTGTTTACTTGTGGACCAATGCCATCTTTCCAATGGTAGATCGAAGCAAAGGAGCCACCAGGCCATCTGATGAAAGGAGGTTTTAATGCTTGCAGTGATTGAAATAAATCTTGCCGCATCATGCCATTTGCTCGATCATTTTTATCCATCAAAGAAATGAAGTCAAACATTACATTACCAGAAACAGCAATTTCTAAAGTGCAATTTTCATCCGTTACCTTACTTGTAAAATCATAAGTGACTTCCTGCCAATCGCCTTTTTTGACTTCTTTTTTGATCTCAGATACGATTTGATTTTGTTTATCCTTAAACCTAAGAAAAATGGTTGCTTTTGACGTTGCGACATTGACCCAAAAAGAACCGTTGTACACTTGATCTTGTTTTAAATAAATCCTGTCTTGAATCAGTGTAGCTTTTGCCTTATCCTTGAATTGTACACTCTTAAGACCATTCTTAAAAGGTGTTTCAATAAGGTTGATCAGTCCAGATTTTCCACTCACCTTCCAGAATGTTTCAAAATCTTTGCCTTCAAAACCCTGACCACGGACCTTTTCAGCATATAAACCATCAACAACCGAATGATTGATGTGCTCCAAAAAATGGCCGTACAAGTTTTCATCGATATTACCCATCTTTCGATCAGTATCTACCAACAAAACTGCGACGCCTTCTTGTTCTATTTGGTTTTGAGTTTGTTGAGCGCTTGCGGGTTGAAGTGCAATTAATATTGAAAAAAGCATCAAAGGAAAATGCACTTTAGCTTTTTGAATTTTGCTTTTTAGACCAAAGCTCAAACGTAAGTTGGCTGGGGATTTACACACGACGGATATCTTAATTCCTAAAATCTTCGATGTCATTATTAATGGCTTTAAATTGTAATCTCCTACAAAGAAAGCAAACATGGGAAATAATCGACAGAAAATTTAGATTTGAAAACAAACCAATTTAAATGATGGTGATCATTGACTCGTTAAAAATCCTACACTTTGCAAATCCCTCCGCTTCCATTTTACCTATCCTCTATTTTCAATTTCCAAAAAAAGAAAACTGTTGTCAAGTTTATCAGGACCATCAGCCACAACGCCGGATACGAAAAGAAACTTTGATAAGATCCTCCTTTGGGCATTTCGACAAAAGGAACCGTTATGACAGTATCAAGTAAGAGAGCGGTTATACCCATGATTAAGCCTACCTTCAATCCTTTTTCTTTATTCCCATTTCTGTAAAAAATAGATGCTCCAAATATTGCAAATGGCACCAACAGAAGACAAACAAAGAAGGACTGTAAATTTAAAGAATCTTTGATCTGAGGCACAGATTCAAGGACTGTAAAAGAGATGGATACGCATAACCATACCAAAGCACCTGCAATAATTGCTCGAAAATATTTCATGTTTCTAATTTTAATTTGGAATGTTAATGTTCGACTTCTTCGCTAAAAACAGGTGTATTCCATACCCCGGTCGCAGCAGTAATTTTTACGAACTCAGAAAAATCAGTTGCTTTTCTGCCCAGGATTTTCTCGATATCATTGGATATTGTCGCATTTCTGCCGTCCAGAACTTCCTCAAAAAGATAGTTGAACAACCAAATGTGATCTTCGGGTAATTGATACGATCTCAAGAGATTTACATTTTCTTCAAGCGTAAGCGATTGGAATTGAATATTTCTACCACAAGCTTTTGAAATTTCTGAAATGGCTTGTGCTAAAGTCAAAAGTCTGGGACCTGTCAATTCGTAAATTTGCCCATTGTGTTTATCATCAATGATTGTTTGGACAACTACATCCGCAATATCGTTGGCATCTGTAAAAGGTTCTAAAGCTTCCGCTCTTGGCAAAGCGACGTGCCCAGCTAAAATGGGTTCAAGAAAGAAACTTTCACTAAAATTTTGATTGAACCAACTTGCTCTGACAATGGTCCACATCGGAGCGGTTTTCATTACGACTTCTTCGCACAGTTGTGCTTCCTTTTCGCCTCTACCTGATAATAGGACCATTTTTGAAATACCCAGTTCAACTGCAAGATTTGTAAATTTTTTAATGGTACTTACTGCAGAAGGAATGGCTAAATCTGGTTGAAAAGTAATATAAACCGTTTCCATGCCCTTTAGTACCTCGGCCCATGTTTCTGAGTTTTCCCAATCAAAGGCTGGACTTGCACTTCTTGAACCGATGCGGATATTGGAGTATCCTAAGTTTTGTAACCGCTGCACTACCCTACTGCCAGTTTTTCCTTTTCCTCCAAGGATTAAAATTTTTGTTTGCTTCATGATGAATTCTTTTATGAATGATTAATGAAGCAAAGTTGCAGAGCTTACCTCTTTCGGATTTGTCGCAAAAGCACTATGATTTGTTTGAAAAGAATTGTTGCTTGATTTCTGTAGGTCTCACACCAAATTTACTTTGAAATGCATTGGAGAAAGAACTCAAACTATCATACCCAACATACCATGCGACTTCCTGAACATTTTCCTTACCAGCACTCAACATTTCATAAGCTTTATTCAATCGTTCCTCTTGCAAATATTTGAATACGGGCACACCAAAAAGTTCTTTGAAATTTTTCTTTAATTTACTGTTATTTAGTCCTATGAGCTTGGATAATTCGCTTAGAGAAGGCGGGCTTGAAATGTTTTTTTCGATGATTTCCTTGGCCATAAACAATTTGCTTTTGTCTTCATGAGATAAACTTTCCTTTTTATCCGTGGTTAGAAAAGCGAAAAAATGGGCGAGCAACTCGTTAACTTGGCTCTTTAAAAACATCTGTCTAGTATTGCCAGTATATTGAGTTGTCATGATTTTATGCACGGCATTTTGCATATCTGGGGTCATGTAAAATTTGGGGCCTTCTACAAAATCAGCCTGCGGATTTATCAAGTCGGGTAAGTAATTATTGAAAATCTCTTGTTCTTCTTTTGATAAAGTGTGCAGATGTTTGAGTTTTGAAAAAATGCTGACAGACTGTAATGGTTTGTCTGGTTCGATTTGATGCGCGAATTCTACCTTATTATTCCCAAAAAAAGAAATCGCAATGCCCGTAGTATTTGTCACTATTTTCGTCTGATTTTGGTGTTTGATTTCTAATGTAACCTGACCAGAACCATAAAAAGCAAAACCTACTGCATCGCCATCAATTTCACATTTTTGAATAAAAGTCTTATCTACATTGGATTGCTCGATGAGTACTATGAAGTTATTTATTTCAACAATGTCTGTGGTCATTATGTGTTTGTCTTTTGATTTAATACAAGTGTATCATACCATGCTTTGATCGGTCTATTGGCTGGGTAACCATTTTCGAGGCGATACTTTTTGCGATCACCCGTAAAATCCCACCACGTCTTGGAATAGTCATTTGTATTTGCAAAGTATACTGCCAATCTGAATTGGTCTTCCACACAAGGATCTACCCAATATCCCTTTTTCTGTTCATATTCATTTGTTAATTGTGCTGCATCTTTATTTTTCAACTCAGCAAGAGTATAATAACCCAAATACACTAAATCTTCCGCAAATTTGATCCCAATCGAAGGAACACTTTGGAATTCGGCCAAAGCAAAAAGGGTCTTCACTCGTTGGGGAGTTGCATTCAGCAGTACCTCCAACTCATCAACGGA
>JAKQLF010000123.1 GCA_029567325.1 Bacteroidota bacterium
TTCTATGTAAGTTCCATTTTTATTCAATCGTTGTTTACCAAAGGCCAAAACATCATCCTTACAGATGGTTTTATTGACATTGGTAGTCAGTACTGGTATTGTAAAATCGTAAAATGAAGTTACTTTACAGGAGGAACCATCATCAATTAAAGTCTGATATTTGCCTTCTCCATGCATTCTTTTGAGCTGAGCTTGATCCTCGCCGACCAAAGCGATTCCATCTTTATACCATTGGTAATTGTATTCTTTGTAAAATGGTACTTTCAGAAGAAAATCGTCTTTACAAGGATGTGATACTTTATCCACTTTAAATTCAAAGCTTCTGATATCTGCCAATACTAAATTATCAAAAAAATAATAAGTGCTTACATTGACTAAAACTGGATCGCAGTCAGGCCCGATGGCCATAGCATAGATATCTTGAGTGGGGGTCACATCAATAAAAACTTTCTCCCACGATCCTCTCGATTGACCTGTAACAAAAGTAGATCCCAACCGAACCCAATTAGGGCCATTGGTAGGGCAGCCAAATTCAGCGTTTCCTTTTCCAAATGGTAAGTTTTTGCAATCTGTAGTACCAAAAAAAGTGACATTGATGGCAGGAGATCTTTCAGAATTAACAAAACCAATAAAAAATTCAAATCTATAGGTTGTTCCAGCACGAAGAGGGCTCAAGAGGCAAGCCCCTGCATATTCTTTCCAATTTCTATCAGCTCCATTTTGTACAACTCTTCCATCTCTAAATCCAACCACTCCTTTACCGTCAGGAAATGGCAGAGGTGGTGGCAAATCTTCCCAGCCCATCCAGCCACATTCATGAAGATAGTCCGTTGTTGGATCAGAGGCTTGAATCCAAACATCTGAACAATTGAGTTGCGCTCTTTCAGATGGACAGCAGCTTCGGTCTTCAAAAGAGGGATTGGGAATCAAGGAAATAGGCTCTACTATTTCACATTCACAGTCAGCGTCATTGAGATCAATGAGTCCATCATCATCATCGTCTTTAGCATTGTTGCAAATTTCAACATCCGCTTTGAAAATTGGAAAAGGACTTAAACTTAGAAAAATAGCAGCGAAAGACAACAAACTAAAAGTTGCAAGAATTCCTGTTGATTTACTTTGGTTTACCGAACGCCCCATGTGTTTGATTCCGATTAACTATTTCAAGTTCTTAAGCTTATAAAATGGATGACTATAATCGATCTTGCAAGCTATTTCAAATCGATACTTGAAGATAGTGTTTGTAAAAGTATTTTTTTTGAAACAACCATCATTTTTTTACCCAAAACCACATAATTAATGTCTGAAAACGATATTATAATGAGTCATGATCATTCTTTTTAAGAGTTAAGGGCTAAAACACATCGGTTTGCGATGATTTATAACATAATTATCTCAGTGATGAGCGAGTCAAAGGATTGGTTTTTAAAGTAATACTGGAAAATTTATAATAAATAAACTGGTAAAATGTATTTAACATTTTAATCTCTGTATTAATTTGCACAGTATAATTTACCAACAAAAAATATTACTATGCCCTACTTGAAACGACTTCATTCTTTGGCTGACATGAGAGACTTGATTTTTTATAATCGTGCTCGCTATAAACATATGGATGCCTTTACCCACAATGTTTTGCGAGGGCCGTCAGAGCTTACTCCAGCTGAAAGGGAATTGATTGCTTCCTATGTTTCTATCAACAACAGCTGTATTTACTGCACTGGGGTCCATGTCGAAGTTGCGATGGCTTTTGGAATTGAAACAACAAAAATTGAAGCACTTAAGAATCATGACTATGAAGCTTATGAACCCAAATTCATACCTATTTTACAATTGGTCAAAAAACTAACTCAAACTCCTAGTAAAGTTGTACAATCTGACATTGATTCCATCATATCGGTGGGGTGGAAAGAACAAACTGTAGAAGATGTGATCGCAATCACCGCATTATTCAATTATTTTAATAGAATGATGGATGGCTTAGGTATCAGAGGCTCTCAATTTTTATTTGAAGAAGCAGGTGTTATCTTATCAAAAAGAGGTTATAAATTTCCATCTATTGTAGTCTGGTTCTTGAAAAAAACGGGATGGAAAAGGGAAAAATAACTGGCTCTTTCAAATAAAAATGCAGATTATTTACCTGCATACCAGTCTAGTTGTACTACTTCTATTTTGGGATTTCCAGTATTTACTAATGACTTAAATTTTGCAACGTCGCTCAGTCCACCTTGTCCACGATAATGGTAAGGATAAACTTCTTTCGGGGCAAAAACCAACACGGCCTCTGCAGCTTTCTCAACGGTCATAGTATAAGGTAAATTCATACAGATAAATGCTTTATCTATATTTTTTAGATTTCTCATTTCTGGTATATCTTCAGTATCTCCTGAAAAATAAACACGCATGCCACCGCTTTGGATCACATAGCCGTTACCCCTTCCCTTTGTATGAAATTGTTTCGCTTCCTCACGTAAGTTATACATTGGAACTCCCGTAATTTCAAATCCCATTTGTTTAGTGGTTTCTTCATTTTTCAAAATAATCACTTTAGACTTTAAGTCGGCTGGAAGTTGGTCAGCTACAGCTTGTGGTGCGATGATTTTGGTATTTGCTGCAGTCACTGCACTTAATGTTTCAGCATTTAAGTGATCTCCATGGATATCTGTAAGTAAAATAAAATCAGGTTCCTTCTGCCCTTCAAAGGCAACTTTGCCTCCTACCGGATCAATATAGAAAGTTCTTCCACTCCAGGTAAATACGGCTGTTGCGTGAGATATAGGTGTCAATTTAAAATCTGGTAAGGCATCAACAGAAGTTTCTGCTGCTAAAATTACTTTTGCTTTAGTACCTTGTGAGAAAACGGCTATATTTGATGTACAAATAAATGCCGTGATAGTTAGGACATAATTCAATCTATTCACCTTTCTGTTATTTTATTTGCAAAAGTAACAGAATCGACTTTAGAATTGTTTTAAATCTTAAAGAAATGATTGCTTCTTTAAGATTTAAGCACCCATTACAGCTGAGTGTTTTGGAATCAATTTTCTGAGAGAAATCTTGCATTCGTCTGTGGGTAAACTGTTTCAAAAAAAATCCCTGTAATTGATGTGAGCAAAAATAAAATCAGCAATGCCCATTGAGTCATCGTAGGTATCCTTGCCAGGGCACACAACCATAAACACTCATCAACAAGGAATTCCTTCGGGTAACCCTACATTATTGGTGAAATTGATAAAAAAAATTCCAGTGGTACCCTTTAAATTACAATCAAATCTTATGCAAAAAGAAGGATGAGCAACTGTGCCATCAGTATCCTCAAAATGGTAACCAAAGGATAAACTGTTGCATATGCTTGCGCCGGTATTTCTGATTTGAAGTAAGAATTGCTGAAAGACAATGCTGCCGGATCAGTGTAGGTGCCACTCATCAAGCCAACTAGTTGTAGAAAATTAATTTTCATCAAATAATGTCCGATAAGAACCATAACCAGCAAAGGAATAATCGTAATGCAAATACCATATCCTATCCATGTCCAACCATTAAATTGTACGAAATTGTCATAAAAGCTGTGTCCGGCGTGAATGCCTACAGTAGCAAAAAATAAACAAATTCCCAGGTCTTTCATGAAATAAATGGCACCATGGTTGATGTAAGTGTGAATCATTCCAACTCCTCCATATCTACTCAAAAGCAAGGCTACAATCAATGGGCCGGCTGCAAATCCCATCTTTACAGGTACAGGAAACGAAGGAATGAAAATGGGAATAGATCCAACAAGGATACCTATGATTAACCCTCCAAAAATAGACAGGAAATCCGGCTCAAGTAATCGTTTTTCTGAATTTCCGAGGATTTGTTCTGCTTGTTCCAGGGCCCATTTATTGCCAACAACCACCAGTTTGTCTCCAAAGAACAATTCAAAAGACCCGGTAGCCAAAAATTCCATTCCCGATCTAAAAACCCTGGTGACTTTCATGTCGTATCGATTGTACAAAGCCAAGTCTGACAAAGATTTATGAACTGCTGAATCTTTTGTAACGATCAATGTTTTTGTAAGGATGTCGGCAGATGATTCTACCATGATATCTGAGGAAGGACGACCAACAAATTCCACCACTTTGTCCACATTTTCTTTTTGGCCCACAATCATGATCACATCTCTTTCCTTGATGACAGTTTCAAGATCGGGAGAATATACAATTTCAGATCCACTGTGTTTCAATCTGGATATGATTACTGAATGATCAAACTTATTTAATAATTCATTCAAAGTGATGTCAAATGCCTGCTCTTTTACCACTCGGCATTTTACTGAAGTTGGGTGATTGTGGATTTTATCAATTTTTGATTCAAAAGCATCGTGTTCTTTTTGAATGTCAATTTTGAGCACACTTTTAGTAATAATGAGCATGAAAATGATGCCCAAAACACCAAAAGGGTAGGCGATAGCATAAGGGATGGCGGGATCTCCAAAATCTTTGCCACCCAAAGTCGAACTCATCTCAGCAATGGTTGACTTTGCAGCACCAAGCCCAGGGGTATTCGTGACAGCTCCTGACATCAAACCAACCGAGTGTTCTATCGATTGCCCGCTTACTTTAAATATGATGAAGGTTACTAATCCGCCCAGTAACACAGTGCCGACACTGAGCAAATTAAACTTTAAGCCTTCTTTTTTTAATGAAGAAAAGAAAGACGGACCCACTTGAATTCCTATTGCGTATACAAAAAGGATCAAGCCGAGCTCCCTCAAAAATTTCAAACTTTTTGTATCAAGAGAATAACCCAAGTGACCAAACAATAATCCTGAAAACATGACAGCTGCAATGCCAAGCGAAACCTTACCAATGTGTATTCTTCCTATGAAAATACCACAACTGATGGTGAGAAGTAAAATAACCAGCGACTGGCCTACATCAGGATTTTCAGTAGGGCTCAAAAGCTTCAATATCTCTGATATCATAATAATGTAAATCTTGGATATGAATAAAAAAAAGGTAGTCATTAAAATTCCTTTTGTATATTTCCAAAATTAAAAATTGTTTTTCATATTATACCTCTTTAAATGTAAATTATATGATAACAAAAGGCCTAAAATTCAAAATAATAGTAAAGTGTGATGAAAGTTAGGTGGTGAGCTGATTTTGATTCTTAAATTTTTTGTACATCCGTTTATTTGAGCAACATTAGATTGAAGTGATAATCGGGAAAACTTCTTTGGCGATTCATTCAGGGAAACGTCAATTCAAACCAAATAAATAAGGTGGTTTATTTTTCTGGCAAAAAAGCAGCAATCCTCAATGGTCCTCCACTTCCACCTTTTATTTTCATAGGTAAAGCAACAATATAACTTCCAGAAGTTGGCAGGCTATCTAAATTAGCGAGATTTTCAAAAGCTGGTATATTTTTTTCAAATAGTATTCGATGTGATTTGAAAGTTGACGATCTTCCATAATCGATACTAGGTGTGTCTATACCAATGGCCTTGATCGAACGATTGTCTACCAGCCATTGCGCTGCGTCAGGATTTAACCCAGGGAAGTGCAGTAAAGCAACCGCTGCTGGTCCTTTTTGATCAGTGCCCAAATACTTCTTTTTATCAGGCCAAAATTTACCAAAACCTGTTCGTAATAAAACAATGGCATCCTCTTTAATCGTCCCATTTTTCTTTTCCCAGTTTTCAAAATCATTTACATTGATCTGATAATCAATATAGTCGCTTACAGAATCAGTGACATCTATGACAATTGCTTCTCCGGTCAGGTTTTCAAGCGGTATCTCGTCAACAGTTTGTTTTCCTTGTGCAAAGTGAATGGGTGCATCGATGTGCGTACCTCCATGTTCTGCACTCTGAAACTGAAATGCGGAATAATAATATCCCCCTTCTGTCATTCCTTCAAAAACGGTGTCCAATTGAAATCCTTCTGCTGTTGGCCAATAAGGTGTTTGTGCATCATAGGTGTAACTTAAATCAATCCACGTCCCTCCAAATGGCGCATTGTTCTTTTCCTTCGCACATGAGTAAAACACAGTTAAGCAAACAAATAAAAGGAGTACGCTGGTAGTTTTTGAGTGTGTCATTATATAAATTTGAAGAGTTGGATAAAGTTAATAAATTATTGAATCAGTTTGAATCAGCTTTAGAGAAAGTTCATCAAGTTTTCTCATTTTACATCTTACCTTTCAAATAGCTCACCAGACCAAAACAAGTTATAGATCAGTTCAATTTCGATAAAAAGTTATCAAAAAACCAAAGTTTGTAATGTTTAAATAACAATACAATACTAAAAAAGTAATGTCAAGATTACAAAAATCAAAAAATGCTTGCAATTACCTGATTTAGAATACTTTAGGATGATGAAAAA
>JAKQLF010000165.1 GCA_029567325.1 Bacteroidota bacterium
CTCTATAATTTGGCTTCGAATGTATTGTAATGTTTCATTCGAGTATGTTCGAGCATCATTCTTTTGCATTTGCCAAAGATAAATATTATATTTAATTCATGCAAGAAAAATAGGAACTATTTTAATTCCACATTAATAACAGACGAGATCGTTGGAAAACGAGGAAACGCAGAACGTGAAATATTTGAATACGATCTTCGTATGGATGTATTAGGAACAATGATTAAAGATGCTAAAATAAAACCTTATAGCCAACCAAGAAAAATGAAACATAGCCAAGATACATTAGGTGACTTCAAAGTGAAGTATAAGTTTAGAAGTCATGAAGATGGTGGGAGACAAAATCTACCCCATCAGGGTATTCGTTCAGATTTTTGGTATTATCACGAAGACAATCCAGAAGATGGTGTGTTTATGATTTGGCCACTTTTTGAAGACGAACATGGAAAACTGATTGACTCTGGGCCAGTATTGAAAGAAGGGATAGCAAGAATGAAAATTGTTAATGACAAAATGATTGCATATCATTTAGAGAGGCTGAAAGTTGGAATTAAAGGATATTTCATGGAAGGACCGCATAAAACAGCGGATTGCGAAGTAATTGAGTTGGGTGAACGATTAAAAAAATGAGAGAACTTTTTACAGAACTGAGACTAAAAGACTACATCGCAATTGGGTTGATTTTAATGGCGGTGGTTGTAATTATGAATCTCAAAAATTTTATAGGTAACAAACTGCCAAAAATAAATCTTAGTGATTATGATACAGAACTTCAGGCAATAATAAAAGATGTTAAACCAATTCATCGGAAATCTGAAACTTTAGAAGGCAGTGAATTAAAGAAAATTGGATATAATATTGATTTAGAATTTTATTACCCTGATTCAATAAAAGTAAATACTACAATGGTTGTGAAATACAATTCATATGAAGCTGATAAGAACATTATAGATGAATTGATTCTAAATAAAGAGGGAAAATTATCTATTAGAATTAAGAAAAACGAACCTAATAAGGTGGTTTTGAATTATATACCTAAGGAATGATGGCAGGCTATAACATGTGATGATGATGGCAGATAGGCTAACACCATATCCACCAGATTTCACCGATTCGATAAGTCTTCAAACAAATAAACTTTTATCAGCCCCGAAACCGTTATTTAAAATTATAGTAAGCAAACATCAAAGTCAACAAACAGATAGAAATGACAAAATGATCACAGGAAAAGACATCATAGACTTGGGATTTAAACCTGGAAAATGGTTCGCGAACGTTATTGACTATGCGAATCAAAATCAGCTCAGCGGCGACAGTTTGAAAAGATATATTGAGTCCGTAAGACCTAAGTATATTGAACCGCATTCTGAAGCGGTGAACTTTTATAAAAACATAAAGGCTGAGAACGAAGAAGAAGCTGATAATGTAAAAATGGTTCTTGATACGATGCAGGAACTTATGAAGACACCAACTTTGGTGGGTGGTGCAGTTATGCCTGACGCTTGCCCAACTGGCGAAGGGCAAATCCCTGTTGGAGGTGTTGTCATTGCCAAAAATGCCATTCACCCTTCTATGCACAGTGCCGACATTTGTTGTTCTGTAATGATGACAAATTTTGGAATGTTATCTCCTAAATCAGTTTTGGATATGGCACATTCTGTTACCCATTTTGGTGGAGGCGGACGTGCAGAATATTCTATTTTACCGAAGGAATTTGAAGAAAAGATTTCCGAAAACAAATTTCTAAACACAGAACGTAGTTTGAGTTTTGCAAGGACACATTTGGCAACTCAAGGTGATGGAAACCATTTTCTATTTGTTGGCATTTCTAAACGGACGGGAGAAACGATGATGGTTACACACCATGGTAGCCGCGGATTTGGCGCTAACCTTTACACACAAGGCATGAAAACTGCTGAGTATTTCAGAAAAGAAATATCACCAAAAACATCAGATAAAAACGCCTGGATACCTTATGACACAGATGAGGGCAAAGCCTATTGGGAAGCATTGCAATTAGTCAGAGAATGGACAAAGTTGAATCACACAACCATTCACGATGCAACCACTCAAGGACTAAAAATGGACCCATTTGACAGGTTTTGGAACGAACACAACTTTGTATTTAAGGAAAACGATTTGTTTTATCACGCCAAAGGTGCAACACCATTGGACGATAAATTTGTTCCAGACAGCAAAGAAGGTTTGCGACTCATTCCATTGAATATGAGCGAGCCCGTTTTAATTGTGAAAGGCAATACGACACCAAACAATTTGGGCTTTGCACCACACGGAGCTGGTCGAAACATCAGTCGAGGAAGACATAAAAAGAACAATGCACACAAGTCCATTGAGCAAATATTTCACGAGGAAACTCAAGGTTTAGATATTCGTTTTTTCTCAAACCACATTGACATTTCAGAATTACCAAGTGCCTACAAAAATGCGGATATGGTAAAACGGCAAATGTTGGAGTTTGGACTCGGTGAAGTGTATGACGAAATTTTGCCTTATGGTTGCATCATGGCGAGTGACTGGGAAATTGATGCACCTTGGAATGTAAAGGCTAGAGAAAAGCATAAAAAGAGAGAAGAGGAGGGTAGGGGTGCTAAATAATTTTGGTGGGAAAGCTTCCTGTAAGAGCAAGGACAAGTTATTGGATTAGTAAGATTAGGTCTATTTACTAAGATGTTTATGGTATTTAATGAAAATGTGAAGGTTTGATATTAAATTTGATCGTATACAATATGTTATAGCTCATGAAAAGTGAAAGCATACAATGAATATTATTATAAATCGTATAGTTATTAAAATAATTTTACTAGTTGGGTGTTCAATGACATCAACAGAAGGTTATTGTGATCCTCCGATTACAGATGTGCTAGAAGTAATGTTTAAAGGTAAAAAATATTATGTAGCTGAAGTTTTTTAGATCATGGTATTTTAAAAAATCATGATTTGTGTTATTATGATTATAACGGAAATTATTTAGCAGAAGTTTATGATGTTGCTCGCAACTGTAAGCCGTCAAATGATTCAATTACCCTATATTCTTCTATTGATAGAATAAACATGATGAAATTTAATTTTTTTTCATATGATGATGATATTAATTACTTTGGTAATGTACTAAAAATATTTAGAAATGAAAAAGTCGTTTCTTTTAAAGATTTTCGTGAAAACTTCGTTCTATTAGATGCTTATCATGGAAATCATGGAATATATAGATATACAAAAAATCTAAAAGAGTCAGATAATCATTGGATAAGTAAAAATCAAATTGAGCATTTATTCTGCATAGAGGGACAAGCTATTTGTGATTATTGCTTTTATACAATAAAAGGTAAATTGAACAATCAAAGGAAGCAGAAACTTGAAAATCTACTTAATAAGCTTGTGCAAACAGATGAATCTGAAGAGAGCTTGTTTTTTAAAATAGTTGAAGAATTGTATGACGATAAAATTATAATGATTGGTCATTGCTCATGTTGAAATCTAAAAGAATAAATATTACATGAAGCTATAACAGAAGCTTAGACGACAGATTCGCTTTCGCTTTATCCGTCGCAAAGCCTAGCTGTTATGTATAATTGTATTTGATATTGACAAATTCGAAAAGTAAATAAGATGAGGTCTTTCTTTACGCTTATAATATTTTTGTTTTTAGGACTAAAAGTTTTTGCGACTGCTCAGATTCCTGATAAAATAATTTACAATGGAAAAGAGTATAGCTTGAACAGCAATCCATTAGAAGCATATTTTGAAAAGAATCCAGACAAAAGACCAACAAACGGAATTATGTCAACGGCATTGTGGCGGGGATATATTGCAACTTTTGAAGTTAAGGATAACCAACTAATTTTGAAAGATATTGAAATAGAATATAAAGATTCAACTTCAAAAGAGCATTTCAACTACAAATGGCGCAGCGTAATAGAAGAAGTGTTTCAAGGGCAAAAGGACATTAAAATTGATTGGTTGACAGGACTGCTGCAAAATGATGGTAGTACGGATGAAATCGTTGACACATTTCTACGAAGTTTTGTAACTGATTATACTTCTAAAATATTAACTGAATGAGAAATAGTATCCAACACAGTACTTACTAAGATAAATCATCTGAGGAATCTATAAGAGATTTTTCCCGCAGATCTCGCTGATTTTCGCTGATTTTCCATTCTGCGATCATCTGCGGAATCTGCGGGAGATTTTTATACCAAATCTTTCTGCAACTCACCTTTCAATATTTCTCATAAAAAGAAGGCTAGAAATAGTCAGGATTGGATATGGTATTGAACAGTTGTTTGGTGGGATTATGTCCTTCTTTTCTTGGCAGCTACATGATAGGTAGTTCTTTTATATTTTATGTACGTTTCATAAAGCAGAAGTTCAAAGGTGGGATTTTGATGTTAAAATTATTTATGCTGGATTAGGGGAAATATGAAAGTTTGATATTAGATTTGCTCATTTTTTGAAAAGTTTTGTGCAGATTTAAAAACAAATTAATATCATGTACTAAAACAATAATAGTTGAAGATGTTAAGACATAAATATCGTAACATTTTTTCTCCACTATGAAAAAACTAAATCCATAAATGAAAAAAATGTCAATATTCAAATCCCAACTTTACAAAATACTGTGTGTTTTAACCATCACTATCAACATGGTGAATCCTGCGTACAATCAAGAAAGTATATCGAATGGCAATACTGCACAAGAAAAGGAATCGATCAATGAACCTTCAGATTTAAAAAATGAATTGAAGCTTAATCTGGCTTTTCTTCCTTTAGGTGTTGTTGAAGGAACGTATGAAAGACTTTTATCTAAAAACACTTCTTTGGGTGTAGTTTATGGAAAGTCAATAACCGAGGAATTTGGATTGAGATCCCATGCTATGCTTTTATGCAGATTATTTTTTGGTAAAAAACCGGGATCTGGTTTTTTCATAGAGGCACATGGTTCTTACTTGAATCTATACAGCGATTTTAACGAAGAAAAATATGTGAGTAAAGGCTTAGGTTTTGCAGTCGGAGGAAAGTTTTTCAGAGGTAATAGATTTCATGGTGAAGTCCTATTGGGAATAGGACGAATTGTGGAAAACTATGGTTATTATTATTATGAAATAGGGGAAATCTATCCAAGGTTTGCAATTTCATTGGGGCATAGATTTTAATTTTTAGTCTTTTCAAATTTTCGCCAAAAACTTTATAAATGAAAAATATATTAATATTGAAATCCCAACATTACAAATTGGTGAGTATCTTGATTTTTATCTTCAGCATTGTCAATTCAGCATATAACCAGGATATTAGGCCGAATGAAACCAATGGCCTGAATGAAGAATTTATCTTCAAACAGAATCAGCTAAAGAATGAAGTGAAAATAAATTTAGCATATGTCACTTTTGGTATAATTGAAGCATCATACGAAAGGTTGCTACCTAAAAACTCTTCAATTGGTGTAGTATTTGGAAAGTCACTTATTCGGGAATATGGATTGAATTTTCATTCAATTGTTTTCTACAGATTATTTTTTGGCGAACAATCAGGATCAGGTTTTTTTATAGAAGCTAATGGTGCTTACTGGAGGGACAATACTTATTATTCAAGCGAAAACTTTGGAAGTAATGGACTAGGCCTGGCAGTGGGAGGGAAATTCTTCAGGGGTAAAAGCTTACATGGTGAATTTGTATTAGGTTTTGGAAGAAGTTTGACTACCAGCTATTATACTGATTTTGAGGACTTCTACCCAAGATTTGCAATATCATTGGGCCATAGATTTTGATTTTTTAACTATTCAAATTTTCATCAATTACTTGCCACTGCATTCTCATTTGAAATAGATATAGTGATTTGGCTTTAGAATGGCTTAAATTGCTGGATTTTGATATTAAAAATATTTATGCTATTTTTTGAAAAATGTAAAGCTTTCATATTAGATTTGTTGCGTTTTAGTTATTGTGAATAGTTTTGTTCTTTATTTCTTAAATATCAGATTATTCTCTGAATCAATAATTTTAAATGATGCTAAAAAATAACAAACAAATAAATTTACAACTTTAATAAGATGTTGTGCTTTCTATAGGTCGTTTAGCATTTCTCTTTACCTTATCTATTAGCGCACAAGTATTTGTAAAATAGCAAACAAATGAATTTAGAATCTTATTTACTGTCAATTCAAAACCACTTGATAAAAACACATCAAGATGTACTTGCGTGGTTTAATGAAAGTGAAGAAATAAAAATGTATAAGCCAGAAGATGGGGGTTGGTCAATTTCTGAGATTTTAGAGCACATTGCTCTAACAAGCCACTTTTTACTCATATTGATAGAAAAAGGTTCGGAAAAAGCTATTAGAAATATTAATGAAGTACCTATAGATGAATTAATTGAATCTGAAGAATTAAGTCTTGATAAAATTGACAGAATTGGAATGCACAAATCTTTTGATTGGATAAGACCAGAACACATGGAGCCAACAGGAAAAAAGGAAGATGGTGAAATAATAGATCAACTAGTATCTCAACTGAATAAGTGTTTAAACCAATTGGAATTGCTAAAGAATGGTGAAGGATTCAGATATAAAACTACCATGACAGTTGATGGACTAGGCAAAATTAATGTCTATGAATACATTCAATTTTTGAGCAAGCATGCTGAAAGGCATATACGTCAAATGCAAGAAAACAAGGAAGAATTCATTTGCAAAAATCTAAATCTGAATTGAAAATAACGAAAATTATGAACCTATACAAATATCATAAAAATATGAAACTTGAATATTTTTTACTGCTGTATTTGGTTTTACTAAATCAAACATCCTTCGCTCAAAAATACTTTGAAGGAAAGGTGATTTTTGAAAAAAGTTACGAACCTCTTGATTCTAGATTGACGAGCCAATTATTAACCGAATACTATGGAAACCGGACGATAGGATTAGTACAAGAAAAGAGGTACTTAATGTATGTTCCTTTAAATTCCAAAGATACTTTGAAAATATATTACTTTCTTGAAACTTGTGATGGCTACATAGATAGGCCAAATTCCGATACGATAGATCACTTTAATATAGATGAAACACCGGGAATATTAACAAAATACGAATTGGTTGATGCTGAGAAATTAATATTGGGAGATAAATGCAAAGCAGTGAGCATTGAATATAAACCAAAGGAAGATTATATAGACAAAGTAAGTGGTATTTATTATTTTAATCCCAAATACAAATTGAATAAGAAATACTATGTGAATCATGGGGAGAGTTTTTGGAATTTATTCGTTGCAAAATCTGGATCTATAAGTGTCAGAAATGAAATAACCTATTACCCACTTTATAAAGCTATTTATCAGGCAAGTAAAATAATTGAACAGAAAATAGATAACAACCTTTTTAAATTGAATCCGAAAAAATACATTAACAGAATACCACGATAGAACAATATTTATCTTATATCATGATATTGCTATTTCGATCAATCAAATTGCTCAGGACGGTAATAAGGATTTGGTAAGTTCGTAATATGGCAAAACACATAAACACAATTGACAATGTAATATTATGAGCAACTCAAAAAAGAAAACCAAAATACGAGGAATAACTACAGCTAAAAGTGAAAAATCAGATAAACAAAACGCGAATCGTAAGTATCGAAGAATAATTAAACAAAAGGTTAAATTGGGAAATACAGAAATTCCTCAAAAAAGAGAAACCTCAAACGTTTGGTCGTTTGATAAGGATGGTAAAATATACGATCCAGAAATGAATAACAAAGAACTAAGGAAATGAAAAGAACTGTAAATCGAATTGAAGACTTATGGTATTATTTAAAATATTTATGTTTAGTTGTGGAATGTGAAGGTTTGATAGTAGATTTGTGCACATACCAGAAAGTTAAAGCCTATTAAAAAGAAATCACTTTGCAAGTAGAAATAAAAAATTCAAGAATCAAATGTTACAAATGCATGAGACCTTCAAGCACCTGTATTTGTAAACACATTAGTCCTTTCCAGACTAATACTCGTTTTATAATTCTTATGCACCCGATGGAATATAAAAAAGAAAAAAACGGAACGGGACATATGACAAGGCTTCAACTTGAAAATTCAGAAATTATAGTTGGTGTCGATTTCACCAATAATAATCGCGTAAATGAAATACTATTTGAAGAAAAAAATTGTTCTTTTTTACTTTATCCGGGAAAAGATAATTTCAACTTATCGAAAGGAAAAAGCTCAGAAATAAACTCATTTATGGGTAATAATCCATACATCTTCCTGCTCGATGGCACATGGCCCTGCGCCCGTAAAATGCTTAAATTAAGTAAGAACTTGCAGGAACTAAAAAGAGTGAGTTTTGACAATAAAATAAAATCCAAATTTATCATCAAGCAGCAGCCCGAATCTCTTTGTCTGAGCACTATTGAATCAGTTTATACGGTCTTAAATTTACTTAAGGAAGGTAACATTGAGCAATGCGAGACGAAGGGTTTCCTTATTCCTTTTGAAAAAATGATTGAGTATCAAGTCGAATATATTCTAAACCCAAACAGTAAAAACTATCGCACTACTGCAAACAGAGAAGTTGCACCTAAGAACATGTATAAGAAGCATTCCGCAAGGGGTATTATTTTTGAACAAAAATAGGTGTAATTACAAAAATACTGAGGACGATGTATAAATTAGGTTTAGAGCAATCGAGAATTATAAATTTGTAATATAAAAACTGGTTACAAAACCCACAACGTTCTTAGCGGCTAAACTCCGCTAAATCCTGTAGCTACAAATTACCATATCAGACAGTACTCGAGCGCATTTAACAATCAAAAACGCAACCATGGGATTCTTTTCCAAATTATTTAAAAGCAATATAAAACACCCGGAAGATTTTTACTCCGTAACTATAACAGCCGAATATGTTAGAGTTGAACATCCCAAAATAAAAACTGAGCAAATTGCGTGGACAGATATTGAAATCATAAAACTTATAAATACAGATGAAGGCCCGTTTGCTCCAGATATTTGGTTAACACTAATCGGCAAAAGCTCTGGCTGCATGATTCCTCAGGGCGCAAAAGGTTATGAAGAAGTTTATGAAATTGTATCAAAGTATGAAAATTTTGATTTCCAAAAAGTTGGTGAATCCATGACTTGCACAGATAATCGAGATTTCATCTTATGGGAAAAATAGATAACCGACAACTCAGCCAGATATCACACATTTACTTTTTTTCCGAAAGCCTTATAGAAGTTACCTGAGTTCGTATACCTGAAACTGTGGCACTGTTCTAAAAATTCTGACCAGTATTAAGGAATATGGGTTAAATTATCATAAGTTTGATGAAATGTGCGCTGCGTTTTAGGAAAGAAAGTATTATTTTCCTGACTTCAAGTTGATGATATATAGCAAATCAATTTAAATGGAAGAAAGTAACATAATTATATACCAAACTGAAGATGGTTTAACCAAAATACAAACCCGATTAGAGGATGAAACCGTTTGGCTAACCATTGACCAAATGGCAGAATTATTTCAAAAATCTCGTTCGACCATCAATGAGCATATTTTGAATATTTATGAAGAGCAAGAACTTGAAAATCAATTATCTATGAGAAAAATCGGAAATTCCGATTTTTCTACCAAACCTACCAATTATTACAATCTTGATGTTATAATTTCAGTTGGCTATCGTGTGAAAAGTCATCAAGGTACAAAGTTTCGTCAATGGGCTACGGCAAGGCTTCGTGAGTATATTGTAAAAGGATTTACAATGAATGACGAATTGTTGAAACAAGCTGGGGGCGGCAACTACTTTGAAGAATTATTGGCTCGTATACGAGACATACGTTCATCTGAAAAAGTGTTTTGGCGAAAGGTATTGGATATCTATGCTACCAGTATTGATTATGATCCTAAATTAGAAATATCTCTGCAGTTTTTTCAAACAGTGCAAAATAAAATGCACTGGTCTGCGCATGGACATACAGCAGCAGAAATTATTTATCAACGCATAGATTCAACAAAGCAAAACCTTGGCTTGACCCATTTTAAAGGACACAAACCTACAAAACAAGAAACGGAAATAGCCAAGAACTATTTGAATGAGGACGAATTGAATTTGCTGAATAGAATGGTAGCCGCTTATTTGGAGTTGGCAGAATTACAGGCGCTCAATCGAAAACCAATGTATATGAAAGATTGGATAGAACGTTTGGACGAATTTGTAAAAATGACAGGGAACAACATTTTAGAAAATGCAGGAACAGTAAGTCACCAACAGGCTCTTCAAAAAGCAAATGCTGAATATGAAAAATACAAAGAGCTAACAAAAAATGAGCTATCGGAAGTTGAAAAACACTTTATAGCAAATATGGAGGTTACTGCAAAAAAATTAAATCCTAAAAAGCAGAAATAAAAACTGTGAGAATGTTTGGAAGTTTGATTGTAATGTTTAGTCGAATTATACAAATAGAATAAATATTTGATAATCACCACCATGTAGTCCTCGAGTGGATGAAATGACATACAAGTAAGCGGGTAGGTATTTAAACACAACAAATAAATAAAATCAAATGAAGTCATGCTTGGATTAATCGTTCAAATCTTAATTTCCTGGCTACTGCTGTGGCTTTTTTTCAAAAAGGGCTTGTTGATATTGGGAATTATGCCGACCAAAGGCAGATTTTATGAACTTACCTTTGGTATATTAATAGCTGTAGTTTGCTGTACGCTTTACCATTTATCCTTTGTTACATTTATAGATAACAAGTGGATACTAAATAATGAATTTACAAGTCAAAAGTTATTAGACAGTTCATGGTGGACACTCAATTCGGTTTTATATGAAGAATTAATTTTCAGAGGAGCTTTACTTTATATGTTGATCAAAAAGTTTGGAGAGCTGACAGCTTGTGTAATTTCCGCAATATGTTTTGGCGTTTATCATTGGTTTACATCTGGAGCATTGGGAAATCCTTTGCAAATGACCATTATTTTCTTCATGACGGGAATTTGGGGAGCTATGTTTGCCATTGCTTTTGCAAAAACAAAATCTCTGTATTTGCCAATTGGCCTTCATTTTGGATGGAACTTTATAAGCACTGTTATTTTTTCACAAGGACCTTTAGGAAAGCAACTTTTACTCATAAGTGGTGAGTATAAATTGAGCGGAGCTTTATCTACGTTGGTTTTTATTTTTCAAGTTTTAGCAGTTCCGACACTTACTTTTTGGTATCTCAGAATGACTGCAAAAAAGCATAATACTTCCTTTGATACAGAAACAATACCTACCAATAATGGAGCAGGATTCTCAGGATTAAGGGATGAACAGGATCAGGATTAATAGGATAATTTGATATAAAGGATTTGATATATGACTTTGGATGAAATAACGTATAAGATAAATGGGTGTGCTATGAAGGTTCACAACACTTTGGGTAATGGTTTTCAGGAGGTAATCTATCAAAGGTGTTTAGCGATTGAATTTGATAAAGCTGGTTTGGTGTTTGGAAGAGAGATAGAACAAACCATTTTTTATGATGGTATTGATGTGGGTACTCGAAGGGCCGATTTTATAGTAGAGGGTCAAATAATTGTTGAATTAAAAGCAGTAATTAACATGGAAGACGTTCATTTAGCGCAGGCCAAAAATTATGTAGTTGCGTATGATTTTCCAATAGGCTTATTGATAAATTTCGGATCAACAAGTTTGCAATTCAAAAAAGTGTTTAATGCCAAATACAACCAAAATCCTCCAAATCTTAAAATTCGGTAAATCCTGATACAGACAGATGAATGAAATTATCATATACAATACCCAAGACGGAAAAGAAGCCATTTCTTTAATGACCAAAGATGGAACGGTTTGGATGAACCAAAACCAATTGGCTGAACTTTTTGCCACCTCTGTGCCTAATATTAGCATGCATGTATCTAAGATATTGAAAGATAAAGAGTTAGATGCAAGTTCAGTTATTAAGTATTACTTAACAACTGCCAATGATGGCAAGGAATATGAGGTCGCGTTTTATGCCTTGGATATGATTTTGGCAATAGGATTTAGGGTGCGTAGCATAAGAGGTACCCAGTTTAGAATATGGGCAAATACCAACTTAAAAGAGTACCTAATAAAGGGGTTTGTAATGGATGATAATCGTCTGAAAAACTCTGATGGTAGAAATAAAAACATAGTTAGGCGTGAATCAAGTAGCCAAATCATTCAACAATGAAAAGAAAAGATTGGACAGACGAAAAATTGTTTGAAAGACTATTGACAAATAGGTCAAAAAAAACTTATTGGGAAAATATCAGTGAACTGAGGAAGCGGCCAAATAAATACGTGTTTGATCGTGCATTTGAATTAATTGAAACTAATAAGGAAAAAGAAATAATTATCGGGATTAATATTTTGGCTCAATTTGGCTATAATCCAAGATATAAACAAATTGAGACTGTCAAGATTTGTTTTGGGCTGTTGGAGAAAGAACAAAGTCCTAATGTTATAGAAGCCATTCTATTAGCTATTTCACATAACAATAAAATTTTAAAAAAGGAACAGATTTTATCTTTAACCGAGCTCAAAACACATAGATTTTCCAAAGTTCGATTTGCATTGGTTCACGCTTTATCAGGTTTGAAACAGAAGTCCGCAATTGAAACCATAATTGAACTTAGCAATGATAAAGACCATGATATTAGAGATTGGGCGGTATTTGCCCTTGGATCACAAATCGACACAAAAAATGAAATTATCACTAATGTTTTGTGGGAAAAGACAAGTGATAGCTCAGATATGGTCAGACTTGAGGCAATTGCAGGATTGGCAAAAAGAAAGGATAAAAGAGTAAAAGAAATTTTGATTCGAGAGTTACAAAATATTGATGAACATGGTTCGATAATATTGGAAAGTATAAATGACTTTAATGATTTTGATTTTGTTGACTTACTTGAAAAGCAACTGGAGATAAATAAGATCACGCAACAAGTAAATGAAGATTGGTTAATAATGACTTTGAGGAAATTAAAAAAGACAGCACAACAATAAAAGAGGGTAAAAATGGGTCATTTGGTAGGTTTAAAGTTTAAGACATTTAATTCAAACAAAGCCTCGTAGGTTCATCCAATTATACATAGGTTCTAGAAAAATCAGTATAATAAAAACAAACAAACATTTTGATGCGCGCATTATCGGTTAGATGGTTAAAAAGCTTTATCGGCAACAAACTTCTGCTATAAAGCGTTACAAAAAGGTATGAAACAACGGTTAATCTTATCATTCTTTCTTGTACTTTTGAGTGGTGCAGCATTTGGTCAAACTCAACTTCTTATTGATAGTTTGGTAACAGTTCTTTCTGAAACTAAAAACTCAATTGAAATATCCAAAAAGCCGGAAGCTATTAAGATCATAAGTTATGGCCAAAAATCTCTGACATTCCTTTCGAATATTTTTGATGATCAAACATTGACCGAAACTAGATCTGAATTTCAAAATCTGGTATTGACAAAAGGTGAAATAGCAATAATTTTAGCGGATAAAATTGAATATATGCCTTATGGTAGATTAACAAATATTCAAAATTGTTTATTGGAGTTTTGCAAAGACAACCCGAATCTTGTAGAATATTACTTATTTTCAATAAGAAGCAATAATGTCAAAGAATTTCAACGTAGATACAAAGATTGGTTAACAAGTAAAGAAAGAAAAGAGTGGACACCGTATTTAAATGCCAAAAAGAAAGTCTTCAAATAACTGTCCAAGCAGAATGTGTAAATGCATTTTCAAATAAAAAAACATGTTTTGTTAATCATCACTAAAATATTAAATGCGTGTATACGAGACACTTTCATCTCATTAAGCAATACCAAAATGCACCATAATTTATTACTTTTCATAGCCATCTTAATCTTGGCATCGTGTAATGAGATAACGAAGGAGGATCTTAAAGGAAATTGGATTGCAGTACCAAGCGGTAAGGTTCCAGATATTTGGGGATTTAATTTTAAAGGAGATAGTGTTGAGTTGATTGGAGATTATTCGTTTAAGGAGTCCGGAAAATTCCAAGTCGAAAAAGGAAAATTAAAATTTCACCTTAATAGAGATAATTTTAAGACTGAGACTGAAATCCTACGATTGGAAGCAGATACACTTTTAATTTTCGATAGTTTAGTTTTTCATAGAAACAGAGAAATCAATAATTTTGACTTTCAAGAATATGAGCTAATCGGCCATGAGACTAATAGGTTTTTAAGTCAGGAAAAGAAGTTTTTTCGTTCGATTCATTTTTACAAAATAGGGGAAGAAATCCACTTTAGATTTGGAGATAAACAAGGCGCAATAGAAGATGTTAACCTTTTTTTAGAAGGCGGTCATTCTAACCCAAAAGTTTTAGTTTTCATTGGAAAAGGAATCAACCTTAAGGATTTGCGCAGCTTGTATTATAGATTTGCCTGGGTACAGAAACTCAATATATTGTTAGGCACAAAGAGAGAGGGGATTTTCGAAACTCACGTATTAAATGATCATATCGAAATCTGGTGGGAAGATTTAGCACTTCATATAGCGAATTTAAAGTCTGCTCCGCCTCCTCCGCCCCAGCCTTCAATTGAGTTTAATTCAAAGGCAAGTTACTTGAAAAACGGGGGCACTGAAATCAAAATATCTACGAAAAAGGACTTTCAAAAAATAGAAGAATTGACAGCTATAGGAAGATGTGTTGTATCCATAAGTGCAAATTTACCAATAGAAGATTACTTTGAACTGAAGAAAAGATTAAGAAAGTGGAAGCAGGTGAATAAAGAAATAATGACGGAGATTGAATGATACAAGATTTACTGAAATATTTATGCCCATTGATGCTCTTATTTACTCTGTCGAATTGTTCTATAAGACAAAGTGATTGTGAAGACACAAAATTCTACTTTCCGTTTTTGACAGCATCAAATCCTGATATTGGCTTGGACACATTTGTCAACACATGGTACTCTAGTCATTTAAAATCCATGGGCGAACCCAACCTTATTTGTGAAAGTGATTGTGAAGTAATTAGAATTTTGTATCTGAGCCCGTTTGCTACTTCAGAAATTTATAGAATCAATAAGTGCCAAGAAGAGGTTATGGGATACTATAAAGGAACTAATGAAGAAAGAGGTCTTGAGGCAGGGGAGCTGGTTCACGAGTTCAAAAAGAAGTTGAGTGAACAGGATTGGGTAAATATTTCGAATCAATTTACAAAACTAAAATCAACGCGAATTTCCAATGAAACGAGCGCTGGAACTGATGGGAGTGAATGGGTTATAGAACGGCGAGTGAATTCAAAGTATGAATATATTGACAGATGGTCTCTCCAAATAATAAATAGAGATAAAGAACTATTTGAATATTGTATGGAGATTATAGACTTGGTTAAACAATGAATGACTGGTTAAATTATGTTGCTTGTGACCATTATAGCTTGCGTCTTTAAGTCTAAGTTTATGGTTAAGCGAGAAACTGAAAACTTGAAGAAACTTTGTCGACAATTATATTTAACACCTACTTTGTAGATTGTATGTATCTGATTTAAATTTGATGAAAGCAGTATTGACCTGCAGAATTATTCGATAATTGTAAATATTTGATAATCAGTTGAATGTGTTTAATTTGAGGGAAGTGTGGGAGTTAAATTTATGAAAACTAAATTTAGACTATTGGGTTAAATATACCCCAATGAACTATGAAAATTCCGTTATTTAACCCATTAGGTATCAGTTATTTGACTTTTACTTTCTTTTCAGGCACCATCTATCTTTGAACAAGCTTTATATCAAATACTAAAATGGTCAGCATTTTAATATTTGGAATAGCCAGAATTGAAGTATAAAAATGCTCTAATACATTTCTACGAAGTAATTTTCCTTATAAAAATATAAAGGTATGCATATAATTTTAGGTGATGCCAAAGAGAGCTGGTCTCTTCTTATTTGTAAAGAGTTAAAGTCAAGAAGATTGCCATATCAAATTATTTCAAACCCTTTTGTGCAGCCATCGCTCTTTTGTTGGAGGTTGGATAATACTCAGTCTAATAGTCAAATAAGTTTGGATGAGCAAGCACCCTTGCAAAGTAGTGAAATAAGCAGCCTTTTTGTACAGCGTACTTTTGGTTGGATTGACCCAAATGGATGGCAGCCTAATGACTACAGCTATATGCTTTCAGAAATTCAAGCGTCATTACTTGGATGGATTTGGAGCTTAAATTGTCCTGTTGTCAATAGATTTCCGGCAATTATGTGGTGTCGTCCAGACCTCCCATTCTTATTTTGGCAACCACTCCTTAACAAATGTGGCTTGCCCACCTTGGAAACTATTATTACGAATGTAAATGATGATGCTAAAACCTTCGGGTTAATGCATTCAAAAAATACATCAAATAATGTAGTATATGGTTTACTTACTTCTGAACTTCGATATTTAATTACCAACGATATTGATTGGAATAGTTTAGAAAAAATGCAGCTTTTGTCACCGGTTTGTTTGACACATCCTCATGGTGCCCCAATATTTGTTTGTATTATCGGTGAAAAGGTAGTTTGGGGCAAATCTTCCTCTAGAATTGAACATTTTGAACCAGCTTTAATAAATTTTGCAGGATTATTAGAGCTGGATTTTTTGGAAATAGTCCTTGCTCCTGTTAATGATGAAATATTTGTCATAGCTGTTTATCCTATGCCTTGCTTCGAACACTTTAATGATGTTGCCCGACAAATTATTTCATTTCAGATTGTCCAAGTACTCACTGGAGAAGTAGATAATTGTCATAATAAATTATTGTTTTCATCCCAAAATCATTTCGTATGATCTTAGTTTGCGGTGGTGTAGCGGATTCCGTAACGGAATTAGTTTGTGCTCGGTTAAAAGATTGTGGTTATGCATTCCGATTTCTAGATTTAGGAATTTATCCCGCAGGGTATAAGATTAATTGGCATTGGAAAAACAACAATCCGGAAGGTTATATTTCTGGACCAGATTGGAGGCTAAATCTCAATGAACTTACAGGTGTTTATGTGCGATTTCTAGGAACTGAAGCACGGATTCCTAATCCAAATTTGCCAACGGATGTAGCACAGGGAATGTACTTTGAGTATGACACTGGCCTTATGCTCCTTTTGGAGCATTTAAAGTGTGTGGTCCTCAATCGAATAAATGGTGGAATGTCAAACAGTAGTAAAGTTTATCAAGGCCTTATGGTTAGAAAATGTGGTCTATTGACTCCTCCAACCCTTGTTACAAATGACCCAAAGGCTGTTCATCGTTTTTATGATGAATTTTATGGGGAAGTTATTTATAAGTCATTGAGTGGAATTCGGTCTATTGTTAAAAAATTGGATGAAGCTCAATTAGAAAGATTGTCATTATTGCAGCATGGCCCTGCCCAATTCCAAGCATTAATCCCAGGTGAAAATATAAGAGTACATACAGTAGGTAGTCAAAAATTTTCCACTTTGGTACATTCAGATGTAGTTGACTACCGCTATGCGGGACGAGAAGGAGGTAGTGTTCAAATGGAAGAAACAGAGTTACCTTCTGAAATATCTGACGCGTGTTCTTTACTGGCAAAACAACTTGACCTTTTATTGTCAGGAATAGATCTTAAACTGACACCGGACGGCAAATATTATTGTTTTGAAATAAACCCAAGTCCAGGGTTTTTATATTATGAGAAAAGTACCTTACAACCAATTAGTTTGGCAATTGCCAATTTACTTCAGAACGGAAATTAAAAAATAGAATAATTTATTTTCATGAAATAAATATTTATTAATTCAATTAACAAAATTAAAAATTATTAAAATGGAAAAATCACCAAAAGACAACGCAGGCAAAAGTGAAAAATCAAAGGAATCATTTATTTCCCATGAAGATCGACCCGAAGTTCAAATTAGTCTGGATACCCCAGTCAGTGAATTAAAAATACGAGATCTTGCAAGTATTTTGAGAACAATTAGTGGGAAACATCCCAACTTTGAGAATAAAACAGCCATGAAAGAATTTTTCGATAAGCCATTTCCTGAAGTCGTTAAAGATAAAGAGTTTAAGGATAAGGAAATTGAGAAACCACCAAAGGAAAAGAACGAGAAACTTGAAAAGCATGAAAAACACGAAAAAAGTGATAAAAATGAGAAAAATGAAAGCAAGGAGTTTAAAGTGGAAAAAGCTGAAAATGATGGGATTTATGAAAACCGAATAAATTCTCAAATGTCAATTCTAATAGAATCAGTAGCGGGTTTAACCAAACAGGTCGCAAACTTGACCGATCAGGTTGATGCAATTAAGAAAAAAGGATAAGTATAATAAGATATGGGAGATATTTCAATCAGAAATCGAGGATAATTTAACTTCAATAAAAATGATAATTACATTTCTCCTTGGAAAAATTCTCCGGACATTTTCTTAATTTATTTAATTCACATTTAAAAGTCATTGATCAATGATCCAATGATAATATCACATCAAGAAATAAATTTTTAAACGAGAAACTTTTATAATTTTTTCATTAACCACAAAAAACTAAAATCATGCCTTGTACAAGTCAAATGATTGATAACTCAGCACAATGTGCTGCTAGTTATAGCCTCAATTCTTTTACAGCTACCCCAGCAACAGTAACCCCTGGTCAGGCAGTGACATTGAGATGGAATATTAGCCGGACTGGAAGATGTAATGGGCGGATCAAACTCAATGGAGTAAATGTCCCAATGGTAGGATCAAAAGTGGTCAATCCACTAACGGACACCACTTATAGATTGCAAGTGTTGACTCCATGCAACATTACGCGCAATTTAGGCCAGCGATTGGTAGATGTAAATACAGCTTCATGCCAATTTATTTCCATTCCTGAAACCATTGTGCGTAGTCAAATCATTCAAGCTGTAGATGCCAGCATTGCAGAACACAATCAATCTAGCAGCAATGATTTGACAAAGCGATCGCAAACTTCCGTTGAGATCGATAATCAAGGTATTGTAGTGAGACTCCGGTTAGAAGCTGCCATCAACAATGCACCAGATCCAGCAATCAATGTGGATATGCGCATTGGTTTGGGAGTAGGACCAAGTAATACGGTTTCTGTATTTTATATATCTTATTCTCTTGAAGTAGACTGGCCATGGTGGTTTCATGCAATCACATTGGGAATCTCAGCCATCGTTGAGCACATTGTTGAAAATCGAATTGAACAAAAGATGAAGCCACAAATTCTTACAGCTCTTCGCAACCAGATAAACTCAAGTGCTGGTCAGATTCCAGGTGTTTTGGCCTCCATTCAAACCATTCAAGATGCAGTACGCATCCAAGTTTGTAACTAAACAATCATTCAATTATATTTAAAAAAGTGCGAAAGTTTTATTGACTTTCAAACACTAGAAACAATGGTGGCCTTACTCGGTAAGAGGTAAGGCCATTATTTTTATAACTTCCACCATTGTAAGCTATAAATAAAATAGTAATTGGAGAACATTTGAGTTAGTCCATCAGGCAAGTAAATCGGGATATTTCAATCAATTTAAACTCGAATAAACCTTACTAATAAATTTATTCAGTACACACCCTATTTATTGTGAGTGTTTACTTATATATTTGATGATAGAAAGCTTCGACTTGAGCAATTATTCCATTATTTCATTTTGTTAAGCCCATTAAATATCAGACGTTTAATTGAATGTTGTAATTGGTAGAAATGACTTTTAAATGATTGAAAGTGCTGGTTTCATTGTATTGGGAGGAACGAAAAGAAGGAATTATTCATCATATGTCAAAAGTGAAAAAACGGAATCCAATAATTGCAGGTTTATTGTCCATACTATTCCTGGGATCAGGCCAGCTCTATAATGGCCAAGTCAAAAAAGCAATAATTTTCGCCTTGTCAATAATCCCTTTTTACTTTTTAATTGGTCTGCTTGGCTTACTTAGAAGTTTCAACGGACTTTTGGTTAGTCTGATTTTATTAATTGCTTTCATGTCTTATGTTTTTTTGGATGCTGTCAGATGGGCTGTAAAACAGAAAAACTACCAATTAAAACAAGTAAATTCAATTAAATACTATGGGGCTTATATAATAGGATGGTATATCTTAATATTTGCTCTTCCTCCGCTTGTAAAAAGCATTGTTGGTTATGAATCTTTTGTAATTCCGACTCCATCTATGATGCCCTCCATAATGGTTGATGACAAAATTATGGCATGGAGCATTCGTCCAACAGACGTTAAAATCGGTGATATCATAACATTTAAAAGAGAAGATGGGCAAAAATACTTGAGTAGGGTAATAGGACTACCTGGGGATAAAATCGAAATTATTGATGATAGAGTTTCAATCAATGGTCAAAAAGAACAATGGAAAGAAATACAAGTGATAAATCATAATGGATATGAATATCAAAAATACAAAAGCCGGTTGCCAAATGGTAAAGAAATTGAGACACTAAAAATGCTTAAATTTAATGGGCAAGAAATCCCGCCTTTTGAAAATTCAAATCAAACAGAAAGTGTAGTTCCAGTCAACACAATATATGTGCTTGGGGATAATAGAAATAATTCCATGGATAGTAGAATATATGGAACAATATTATTTGAGAATACAGAAAAAAAAGTTTATTATGTTTGGTGGAGTAATGATAAAAATAGAATTGGTTTGAGACTAAATGAATGACATAGCTGAAGGCAACAGCAAATTTTGGAAAATGGAGAAGTGCCGAATTATGACTCTATTAAACAATGCCATACTTGAAAAACCAATTTTCAGTCGAGTAAACTGCATGAAATTTACTGAAATTGAGGTCTCTTAAGGAATGGATTGGATTGCATGCAAAAACAATGCAATATTTTCTGTGGAAAATAAAATAATTGGTGAAGCAAATTGGGTGGAAAATGCAACTGCAATATTTGAAGAAAATGGTTTCAATTTAGATATGCTGCATTCCACTAGGGTGCAAAAGGATTCTATCAAAATGATATCGCAATAATTAGTTCATGCCATACAATCCCCACATTCACCACCGCCGATCCATTCGCCTGAAAGGATATGATTATTCGCAAGAAGGTTTATATTTCATCACGTTGTGTTGTCAGGATAGGGCGTGTTTGTTTGGAGAAATAATCGATGGAAAAATGAAATTGAATGATACGGGGAAAATTGTTGATGAATGTTGGACCGAAATACCGAATCATTTTCCAAATTCGATTTTGCACGAATATATCGTAATGCCAAATCACATTCACGGAATAATAGAATTGAAATCCGTATTCGCCGCCGCCGCCGTAGGGGCGGAAAATTTTCCGCCCAATACCGTTTCGAATGATGAAATCATAATTCCGCCCAATATCGGTTCGAATGATGATTTTATAATTCCGCCCAATGCCGGTTCAAATGATATTATAATTCCGCCCAATACCGGCACGAATAATGATAACGGGTCAAATGACATCGATATTCCGCCCAATGCCGGTTCGGATGATGAAATCGTAATTCCGCCCAATACCGGTTCGGACGATGATAATGGTTCAAATGATATGAATATTTCGCCCAATCACGGTGCGGAAAATGATAACGGGTCAAATAATGGAATTAGGGCGAATGATTATTCGCCCCTACGACAACGATCACCATCCAATACCATTGGGTCTATTGTTCGGGGTTTTAAAATTGGGGTTACAAAATGGATGCGTCAAAACACGGCTGTAAAAAATGTTTGGCAACGCAATTATTACGAACACATCATACGTAATGAATCTTCGTATCAAACCATTTCGAAATATATTGTTAACAATCCCGCAAATTGGGCGGAGGATAAATTTTATTTAAAATGAATGTATTGATGGCAATTGCCTTATAAATGAAGGTTATCTCTTTTAGAAAAAACTAAAATGAAACATCGAAATCTTTTAACTATATCCACACCATTCACCATTTACCATTCACTAACCACATCTTACATTTCACATCTTACATATCACAACATCTCACACAAAAGCACATAATTTTAAATTGGTATTTGACCCAAAATATTTTACTTGACAAAATTTATCAGACCATTATAATTAATAAGTGAAATTTTTGTTAACATCGAACGATATGCCATTTTTGTAGTTTATAGGGAAAAAGTGCGAGATCTATGGCTTTAGTTGATAAGTTAAATATTTTTGATACACCCTTGAACAAATTATTAAAACTGCTCAAACTTGAACGAAAAGAAATAGGCTATATCTATTTCTATGCAATTTTGGCAGGTTTACTACAACTGAGTGTACCACTTGGTATACAGGCAATCATCAATTTTGTATTGGCGGGTGCAGTATCAACTTCCATGATTTTATTGATTTGTTTTGTCGTATTAGGCGTTTTTTTTGATGGTTTTCTGCAATTGAAACAACTCAAGGTTATTGAAAAAATTCAACAAAAAGTCTTTGCAAGATATTCGCTAGAGTTCGCCTATCGCATTCCAAAATTGAATTTAATAGAGGTGGATTCCTATTATCTGCCTGAACTGGTCAATCGATTTTTTGATATCGTTGTTTTGCAAAAAAGCTTGAGTAAACTATTGCTCGACATTCCCACTGCAGCTATTCAGCTGATATTTGGCCTTATTTTGTTGTCTTTGTATGCCAATGTATTCATCATATTCAGTATCATATTGGTTATTATTTTGATCATCATCATCAGTATAACCGCCAAACAAGGTCTAGCAACCAGTCTAGAAGAAAGTGATTATAAATATGAAGTTGCAGGATGGCTGCAAGAAGTTTCCAGGGTGTTTAAATCATTTCATTTTGCTTCCGGTTCAAAACTTCCGATTGACAAAACAGATGGATTGGTTTCAAAATACATTGGTGCTCGTACCAAACACTTTAAAGTTTTGCTCTTTCAATATTGGACGCTGATTGGGTTTAAAGTTTTGATTACTGCTGCCATGCTGATCCTGGGAAGTATTCTTTTGGTCAATAACACCATCAACGTAGGTCAATTTGTGGCTTCAGAGATTGTCATCATCAGCGTGCTCGCATCCATAGAAAAATTGATTAGATCTTTGGACAAGGTATACGATTTGTTGACCTCGTTGGAGAAACTTTCAAAAATTACCGACAAACCGATGGAAACAGCTGGAACGTTGGATTTGGTTGGAAATGGTGGTATTGGTGTTCAATTTTCGAATGTTAATTTTGGATACACTGCTGATTTACAGGTGCTTAAAGACATCAGTTTTAATGTTGAAAAAGGGCAAAAAGTTTGCATCATGGGTGCTGATGGCTCTGGAAAGTCTACCTTGGGATTACTCTTGTCGGGTACCGTTTTGTCCTACGATGGGAATATCAATTTCAATGGCATTCCACTTGGGAATTATCATGCAGATACTTTCAGAGGTCAACTAGGCCTGATGTTCCACAATCAAGATGTTTTTCAAGGTACACTTTTGGAAAATATCAATTTGCGCTCACAGTTTGTCACAGTCCCACAAATCATGGATGTTGCCAAGAAAATTGGCTTTAAAGGCTTACTTACTCAATTTAAAATGGGATTTGATGAGGAGCTCGACCCAACAGGCAGGAGACTAGCCATTTCTCAAAAGCACAAAATTTTATTACTTAGGGCGCTAGTGGGCAATCCATCTTTATTAATTTTGGAAGAGCCTTGGGAACGATTGGATCATGCTACGAAACTTTTAATTTTCAATTATATATTCAATGAGATTCCTGATGTCACCGTTTTCGTCATTTCAAATGATGTAGATTTTGCCAAAAAGTGTGACCATGTGATCGTGCTCGAAGAGGGTAGGATCATCAGCCAAGGTGCACCGACAGAAATACCTTTTTAATTAAACCTAGGACAAAATTATATTTTGATGTATAACGAAGAAGTAGAAAAGAAGATCGGACGAAGCCTAGAATCTTTTCGTCATATTTACCGGTCAGATAAGGAGGATAAAATAAAATATTGGTTTATTGGAATTTTAGCTGTTTTCATTATTTTACTCTTTTTGCCTTGGACTCAAAACATCAGAAGTGAAGGTGTTGTGACTTCTTTAAAACAAGATCAGCGACCGCAGGAAGTGAATAACATCATACCAGGGAGAATATTAAAGTGGTATGTCAAAGAAGGGGATTTCGTAAAGCAAGGTGATACCATCGTACAGTTGGCAGAAATAAAGGATGAGTATCTGGACCCTCAACTTTTGGAAAGAACAGATGATCAAATAGTCTCCGAAAGAATGACCTTGGACAATTACAGAAGCAAAATTTCAACCACCCTCAGTCAGATGGAAGCCATGAAAAGCGAACGTGACTTGAAATTGAAATCCTTGGACAATAAAGTCTTGCAGGTAGTGAGAAAGGTGGAAAGTGACAGCATCAAACTTGTAGCTGTAAAAAATGAAATGGCTGTGGCTGATCGACAATTGGAAGGTGCGATCAACATGTACGATCAATCCATCATCCCTTTGACCGAATTTGAAAAGAGAAAAGTACAACATCAAAATGTGGCCGCTAAGCTCATCTCTGCGCAGAATGATTACAACAATACCAGGCAGGACTTGCTCATTTTGCAGATCGAAAAAAATGGCATTGTCCAGGAATACAATGAAAAAATTGCCAAAACCCAGGGCGATCAGTTTACTGCACAATCACAAGTTGCTACTGGACAAGGTAAAATCGCTAAACTGCAAAATCAGTATGACAATTATAGAATAAGGCAAGGCCAATATTTTGTAGTCGCACCGCAAGATGGTCAAATTGTAAAGGCCATGAAGGCTGGTATCAATGAAATGGTCAAAGAAGGTGCCATGATCGTAGAAATTGTGCCAATAGAATTTGACAAAGCTGTAGAGATATGGGTAAAACCAATGGATGTACAACTTTTGAGCCGCGGGCAACACGTAAGGTTTATGTTTGATGGTTTTCCGGCCATTGTATTTACAGGCTGGCCCAGTGCTTCTTTTGGTACCTTTGGCGGCATCGTGACAGCAGTAGAAAGCAATGTGAGTGTCAATGGAATGTTCAGAGTGCTGGTCGCAGAAGATCCAGAAGACCGTCCTTGGCCAAAGGAATTGCGGCAAGGCGGCGGTGCAGTGGGTTTTGCATTGCTCAAAAATGTGCCAATTTATTACGAATTCTGGCGACAAATAAATGGATTTCCTCCTGATTTTTATAAAGCTAATAATGAGTTAGTCAATGCTAAGAAATAACTACCTCATGTATTATTTGAAAAACATATTGTTGCTGGTTTTTATGTTGGGCTTGTTTTGGCAAAACACCTCAGCCCAACAAACTTTTGATGTTTTGACTCTGGAAAAATTCTTATCGGTGGTCAAACAGAACCATCCCATTGCGCGCCAAACAAACCTGTTTATGGAAATGGCGTCTGCGGGTAGGGTGGAAGCTGCAGGTGCTTTTGACCCAATTTTTTCTTTGACAAGTGATCAAAAAACCTTTGACGGTAAAAGATATTATACCCAAAATAACGCAGATTTGACCATTCCTACTTGGTATGGAGTTTCTTTATATGGGGGTGTCCAAAATAATCTAGGTACCTTCTTGGATGTGGAGGAAAGTCCTGGTCTTTATACTTATGCAGGTGTAAATGTCTCCGTTTTGAAAAATTTGGTGTTAGACAAACGTCGGGCATCTTTACAGCAAGCCAAACTGATGCAGGCTCAAACCAGATTTGAAAATGCAAACACAGTCAACGACCTCATTTTGGAGGCAAATTTGTCTTATTTCAATTGGTTGAAAGATTTTCTGGTATTACGACTGATAGAACAAGCAGTACAAATAAACATAGAGCGATTTGAATTTGTGAAGGCTAGTTTTTTACAAGGAGATAAAGCTGGCATAGATACCATCGAAGCAAAGACCCAATTGTTGTCTTTTTTGCAGCAAAGAGAGGAATATTTTTTGGCGTATAATGCCTCTCGACTTGAATTAGAAACTTATCTCTGGACTGAAAATGATGCGCCTTTGTACTTGGCTGGTGATGTCATTCCTGATACAACAACCATCGATATGGTATTGAATGAAATAAACGAAAGTGAAATAGATGCTTGGATCAGAGCCCGATTGGATGAGCATCCTAAGTTAGCTGTTTATGATTTGAAGTTGCAAAATTTGGAAATCGAGCGGAAATTGAAATTCCAAAATTTTCTGCCCAAGCTAGATCTGAAATATGATTTTATGCGGAAAGGTGATCAATTTCCCATTGAAAATATTGGAGCTTCTTTTTTTGAAGACAATTATAAATTTGGTCTCAGCTTTTCCATGCCCATTTTTAATAGATCCGCAATAGGGCAGTATCAGTCAACAAAGGCAAAAATTCAAATAACTTCTCTGGACAATTATTATGCGCGACTTCAGATTGAAAATAAAATCAAATTTCAATTGATTGAAGTGGAAAATGTAAAAAATCAAGTAAATATATATGCTGAGGCGAGCGATCTCTACCAACAATTGTATGAGGCAGAGTCGTTTAAATTTTCCATTGGTGAATCTTCCTTGTTTTTGCTCAATAGCAGGAACAATAAATTCATTGAGGCCAATCAAAAATGGATTGAATTAAGAGCGAAGTTACTTGCTTCTAAAGCTAAACTTTGGTGGTCTGCTGCTTTACCAAATTAATTATCAATCTAAAAGAACAATCTCTATAAAAGTGCGTTCTAAAAATTGAGTTCCATTAGGAATAGAATTTTTTCATGTAAAGATTAAGGACTTGTTACAATCGCCACAATGTATACAAGTCCTTTTTTATTTGATTAATTTGCCTATTTGGCTATTACCATTTTTTCTTAACGGGACTACCTGAAGCAGGTTTTTGGCTTCCGCCTTTACGATGTGGCTTACTGCGATCATTTGATCTGCCATAAGAACCGCCAGGTTTGATGTCTCCTCCAGAATAACTATGACCACCACCTTTTTTAGAAAGTGGTTTTGTTCCACTTCTGAATGTGAGGGTAACTCCTTTGTAACTTGATTCTTTCAAACCATTGATCAGCAAATCAACTTGCTCATGTTTAACTTCAAAAGTCGTTTGATCAGCATCAATGGATATATGACCTACATTGACCTTCTTATTGGGTGTGAGGTTGTTGATGAAGTTGAGTAAACTTCTAGGATCCATATTGCTTTTGCGACCGTGATTGAGTACCAAAGTAGCCATTTCACTTTTAGACATGGTGCCTTGGTGATCTTTCAACCTGCTTCCTCTGGAATTATTATCAAAATTGGCATTTACATCCCCTACACCTTGGTAATATTCAATAAATCTATTGAACTCAGTAGATATAAATTTCTTGATGATGTCTATCGAGTCCATACCTTCAAAGCCTTGCTCTATGGCCTTTACAAATGGTGCGATTGTTTCTTCATCTACTGGAGTATTTTTTACCTTGTCGATCAAGCTCATCAACTGTGCGTTGCAAATGGTATCTCCATCTGGAACTTTGGTGTATGTAACAGGCAAGTTTATCTGACGTTCTATTTGTTTGATTTTGAATACCTCTTTTTTAGTGAGAATACTCAATGCAATACCTTTTTTGCCCGCTCTTCCTGTACGACCTGTACGGTGAATGTAAACTTCCTGATCATCTGGAAGACTATAATTAATAACGTGAGTAAGATCACTCACATCCAATCCTCTTGCTGCCACATCAGTTGCTATCAATAATTGCAATTGACCAGACTTAAATTTGCTCATCACAAAATCTCTCTGTGATTGTACCAAATCTCCATGGAGGGCGTCTGAATTATAGCCATCTCTACCCAACATATCAGCAACTTCCTGCGTATCAATTTTGGTTCTGCAAAATACGATGCCATAAATATCTGGATTACTGTCTACCAACATTTTGAGGGCAGTATAACGATCACGTTGATCCACTACAAAATATTGGTGCTCGATATTTACATTAGATGTATTGACCTTTCCCATCGAAATGGTCTCAGGTTTTTTCATATAATTTTTAGCAATATGCGCCACACCATCTGGCATGGTAGCAGAAAACAAAAGCGTCTGTCTGTCTTCTGGTGTAGAGCTAAGAATGGAATCTAAATCATCCTTAAAACCCATAGAAAGCATTTCATCGGCCTCATCCAACACCAAAAACTTGATGTCATTGACTTTCAGTTTGTTTTTGTTGATCAAGTCCAGAACTCTTCCTGGAGTACCTACTACAATTTGCGGCTTGTCTCTCAAACCTTGGATTTGATCTCGGATACTAGCTCCACCATACACAGGAAGTACTTTGAGTCCTTTCATGTATTTAGAGAAATTCTGGATATCCTTAGTAATTTGGTTTGCCAGTTCTCTGGTAGGAGAAAGAATAAAAGCTTGAACCTCTTCAACATTTGTATCAATTCTGTTGAGAATCGGCAAACTGAAGGCAGCGGTCTTTCCTGTCCCTGTCTGAGCCAAGGCAATGATGTCCGTGTTGGTTTTTGAAATGATATCAAGAGTTGCGTCTTGAATAGGTGTTGGTGTCTCGAAGCCCAGATCTTTGAGGGCATCAAGAATAGTTGACTTCAGTCCGAAGTCTGCAAATGTTGACATGTATGCTAATATTTGAGTAACTCTTTAGGTAAAAACAACCACAATTTGTAAAAATCTGTTGCTGTGCATGCTTTTCCCCAACTTACTAAACTTGATTAAAAACCTTTTTTCGAAAGAGAAAAAATTAGAAATCAAATTGTTACTTAATTATAAAAGCACGGACCTAAATAGATACGGTTCCTTAAAGCGCGCAAAGGTAGTTCTTAGCTTTCACAAATTTTTATAAATATCAGATTTATTTGATATTTAAGATATTATTAATGGTTGAAAGCCACTTTTGGGGCAGAAATTGGCAATTTATTTGGATGTAGCAGGATATTGAGATCGAAAATTTGTTTTTCATAGGTATTTGATTGACGGAAGGGCAAAAAAAAAGCTGCCCAAAAATAAATTTGGACAGCCCCTATATAACCCTATGAAATTTCAAAATTATTCCATGTCATTGTCGTAGTCGAAAGGAAGTACTTTTTCCTTCTTCACTTTACTCAATGTCATTAAAGTTTTCAATCTTTCTATTTCTTCGATTTGAGATAATGTTTTGAATAATAGTTTTTCGTAACTTGCTATATCCTTACAAACAATCTTCAATAAGAAATCTGCATCACCAGTGATGATGTAACATTCAGTTATCTCATCTATTTGTTTGATTTTCTTGATGAAATTGTCAAGTGCATTTGGTTTTTGCCAAGCCAAAGAAACCAAAACATAAGTTTTAACATTGAGTCCCATAGCCGATGCATCCACTTTGGCATGGTATGAAACAATGATTCCTGATTGTTCAAGTTTTTTGACACGCTCTAAGGTAGGTGCCGGAGAAAGACCAATTTTCTTTGAAAGATCCAGATTGGTAATCTTGCTGTTTTCTTGTAAAAGTTTGAGAATCCTTAAGTCTGTTTTGTCTAATTTGAAATCTGACATTTCTTTTATTGTTTTTCTCTTGTGAATTTATAACGCAAAGGAAATAAAATTCTTTAAAATGGCATATTCTTTTTACAATATTTTAACAAAAATCTGAAAAATCGATTATTTCATACTAAAAATTAAAAGAGAGGTCCGAAAAATTTTCAGACCCCTCGATTAACAACATGTGAAAAAACCCTCTTTATTTTTTGATCACGATGGGTAACGTGTACAATTTATTTACTTCATAACCAGTCGCTTTTAGCTTGTGGTAATTGATGGCATTTTTAAGGAGTTGGTCATTTTTTTCGTCATTGGTAGAAACTACTATTGCTTCACCTTTTTGGTTGATGATGAAATTTACATAAATTGTCTCCACTTGGCCTTGCTCAAATTGAGTTTGGCTCAGTAAAGACACGAGCTCTGTTTGTACGGCTTTTAGTTTGGGGTTATTGGAAGAAATACCAGATTGTGTAAATAAGAAAAGCAAACAGATTCCGAAAACTAATTTCAATTGATTCATTTTTTAAATTTTTTTATTTGTTTAGTTAATTGAGGATTTCTTTTGTTGTTGTATAATCTAATGACGCAAATATGACCCCACGTGTTGCATCAAGGTTACAAGCGATCTACGATTAGTAAGAAATTATCGACCAATGCAAACAAAACAGAACTTTTTGTGTTACCGAGTCCGTAGGAACATTTTGGTGCGAGCTGAAGGTTCATTATATTGTCCTATTTTAAATACTTCGCAACAAATAATTTATGAAGAAAAGTTATAATAAATTCAAGCCAGTTGATATTTCGGCAAGTATAGTGGTATTCTTAGTTGCCTTGCCATTGTGTCTAGGTATTGCACTGGCGTCAGGAGCTCCATTATTTTCCGGACTCATTGCAGGTGTTGTTGGTGGTATTGTTGTTGGGGCCATCAGTGGTTCTAGAGTTGGAGTAAGTGGGCCTGCCGCAGGCCTCACGGTGGTCGTTTTGGACGCCATCACAGGATTGGGTTCTTTTCCTGTTTTTCTTTCAGCAGTAATTTTGGCTGGAATACTCCAAATAGGATTTGGATTAATGAAACTGGGTAGGATTGCCTATTTCTTTCCTTCCTCTGTTATAAAAGGCATGCTGACGGCCATTGGCTTATTGATTATATTAAAACAAATACCGCATGCACTTGGAATTGATTTGGATTATGAAGGTGATGAAAGTTTTGTACAAGCAGATGGTAAAAATACTTTTACAGAATTCCTCCAACCATTGCAGACTTTATTGCCCGCAGCTATTGTAATCAGTATCATAGGTATAATGATTTTAGTTTTGTGGGATTCCAAATTGATCAAGGGCAATAAGATTTTAAAGATGATTCCCGGTGCGCTTATTGTGGTTGTTTTTGGTGTGGTTGCCAATTTGATCATGCCAGAAAATTTAAAATTGGGCACTTCTCATTTGGTCAATCTTCCTTTGATAGGAAGTTTGAGCGAAGTACCCAGTCTATTTACGCTTCCTGATTTTTCTAGAATTCTGGAATTTGAAGTTATAAAGGTGGCCTTTATTATTGCAGTTATCGCAAGTGTGGAAACCTTGTTGTGCGTAGAAGCAACTGATAAATTGGATAAAAGTGGTGAAATAACGCCTACTAATAGAGAGCTTTTTGCGCAAGGTGCAGGCAATGTTGTTTCGGGACTCATTGGTGGAATTCCAGTAACTCAAGTTATTGTAAGAAGTTCAGCTAATATTCAAGCAAACGCAAATTCAAAGTATTCAGCTATTTTTCATGGTCTTATATTATTGATTACTGCGATTCTCATCCCATTTATCCTCAATCTTATTCCGTTATCTGCACTTGCTGCAGTATTGGTTATGGTGGGATATAAATTGGCCAATCCAAAAGTTTTCAAACAAATGTGGGCTGAAGGCCAAGATCAATTTGTGCCTTTTATGGTTACCATAGTTGCGATCTTATTTACTGATTTATTGATTGGCATCTCTATTGGTTTTGCATTTGGACTCATATACGTTTTATTGACCAATTTCAGGTCATCAGTTTCTATAGTTAAGGAGGGCAATCTGACCATATTGAGATTGAATAAAGACGTTTTCTTCTTCAATAAAGCAGAAATTATTGAAAGATTATCAGCTATACAACCTGGAGATCGGGTTTACATAGATGGGTCAGCTGCCAAATTCATTGACCATGACATTTACTTGACCTTGGAAGAATTTGTAGAAGAAGCCAAAAACAAGGACATCGAAGTAGAGTGGAAAAGTATTTCAAGAAAAAAAATAAATTTTATCAATAATTATGAAGTCGTATCAAAAACTCTTGCAAGCAAATAAAGAGTGGGCAACCGCTCAAAATATCCAAGATCCTACGTTTTTTGAAAAAATGGCAGCGGGTCAAAATCCTGAATTTTTGTGGATTGGCTGTTCAGACAGTAGGGCTCCAGCTGATAAACTAACCAATACAGATCCGGGACAAATTTTTGTGCATCGTAATGTTGCCAATTTGGTAGTCCATACAGACTTCAATCTCTTGAGTGTATTGCAATATGCTGTTGAGGTTTTGAAAGTGAAGCACATCATGGTTGTGGGTCATTATGGTTGTGGTGGTGTGCGAGCAGCCATGGGTAATGATAGTCTAGGGATCATTGATAGCTGGATCAGAAACATCAAAGATGTGTACGACAAACATGAACATGAACTTCTTATTTATGATGATCTAAACGAAAGGGCTGACAGACTTGCAGAATTCAACGTGATAGCACAGGTAGAAAATTTGATGAAAACCAGTATCGTACAAAAGGCATGGAGTACTGGCGAATATCCTTACTTGCATGGTTGGGTTCTTGATTTGAAGTCAGGAATGATCAAACAACTTGTAGAAATAGATGCTTCCAAAATGGATGAGGTAGGAGGTGTTTACAAATATAACTATGCAAAAGCTTTAGTATAATATAGAAGAAAGACGAAAGAAGAAAGACGAAAGAAGAAAGAAGAAAGACGAAGTGGTTAACTTTCCAATTCTTACAAGGGTTAGGATAATGACAGTTATTGGTCTTTCATCTTTCATATATCGTCCCGTCTCTGGAACTCAATCTGAAATTACTTTGATACCATCAAATAATAAACACTTACTTTAATTTTTAGTATATCGTTTAATTTTAATCTGAAATTCATCTTATTTAGAATAAAATTGGACGATGATATGGCTACACTTGTCTTTTGTTTCTTGAAAAGCAACTAATAATTTATTATATTTGATTTTAATCAATATAATAAAAGATAATGGACATTTTACCGACTATTTTACCTGCGGTTTTTTTAGCGCTCATCATTCTGTATACAGGTTTGTTTACGGTCAAACAACAAACGGCTGTCATATTGGAAAGACTTGGAAAATTTTCTGGTGTGAAGGGGCCAGGCTTACATCTCAAAATCCCAATCATCGATAAAGTTTCAGGAAGGATCAATCTCAAAATTCAACAATTGGATGTGATTGTGGAAACAAAAACATTGGATGATGTTTTTGTAAAATTGAAGGTTTCTGTGCAATATAAGGTTTTGCCTGAGAAGATTTATGATGCTTTTTATAAACTTGAAGATCCACAAGAACAAATTACTTCTTATGTTTTTGATACCGTAAGGGCTGAAGTCCCTAAAATGAAACTAGATGATGTTTTTGTGAGAAAGGATGATATCGCAATGGCCATCAAACGTGAATTGGAGGAAGCGATGAATGAATATGGTTATGGGATCGTCAAAGCTTTGGTTACGGACATTGATCCAGATGTTGCTGTAAAACATGCAATGAATAGAATCAATGCTGCTGAGCGTGAAAAAGTTGCTGCAGAATATGATGGTGAAGCAGAAAGAATCAGAATCGTTGCGAAGGCAAGAGCCGAGGCAGAGTCCAAAAGATTGCAAGGTCAAGGTATTGCTGATCAACGCAGAGAAATAGCCAGAGGATTGGAAGAAAGTGTTGAAGTGCTCAATAGGGTAGGTATCAATTCACAAGAGGCTTCCTCTCTCATTGTCATCACTCAACATTATGATACGTTGCATTCTCTCGGAGAAAATACGAATAGTAATCTGATTTTGATGCCAAATTCACCAACTTCGGCATCCGATATGCTTACAAGTATGGTTACAGCATTTGCAGCCGTTTCAAAGCTTAAAGAAGGTAAAACAGAAAAATAATCGTGTTAATTTAGCTATTCGCTTTTGAACTAAAAATCAAAGATATTTTTATCTGCAAGAAGCCCATTTTTGCAGTCACAGCAGCGCTTTTGCTGTGGAAATAGTTGAAGTGTCACTTAAAATGGAACAGTTTTGATCAAAATTAAATATAGTTAGTTACAGATAATTAGTCGGGCTCTTGAACATCAACGTGCAAAAGGTGCATCAATCTGTGCGCAAAGGGGGCAAAAAATACTGCAACGGTACTCAAAAACACCACTCCGCTGAATAAGGCATAAAACGACGCGAATAACTTGGCATCATCGGTTGGCATTTCATCAATCGGTCCCATACCAGTAAGGATCATGGATGCATTGTAGAAACTATCAATCCAGGCTAATTGGGCATAATGATGATATCCAATCATTCCTATGCCGACCGAAATTGTCAAGAGCAATACAGTAAATAGAGAATATTTGGCTACCCTTATGGTAAAGTCTCGATGAGAAAGAAGCCTATTATTTTTTGTTGCCATTTTTAGCAGAAATATCCTGTAAGTAATCCAATTGAAGTTGTTGTATCTCAAGCAAGCGTTTATTTTGATGCACAATGAGATGATCTATTTTTTCATTGAGCAACCGTATTTCCAACTCAGCTTTGAGATTGATCTTGTAGTCATGTTCACTCCGTAATCGGTCTTTCATTTCTTGCCGATTTTGACTCATCATGATTATGGGAGCTTGAATGGCAGCCAAACAAGACAATATTAGATTGAGAAGGATGAAGGGGTAGGGGTCAAATGGTTTAGAGATGATTAAAACGATATTGATCAATATCCAAATAAGAATAAAACTGAAAAATGCGATGATAAAAGTCCAACTGCCTCCAAAAGCTGCAATTTTATCAGATACACGTTCTCCAAAAGTTTCCCCCTCAGTGAAATTTGGGGTAACGCTTTGAGAGAGAATTTCATTTTCCTCGATTGCCTTCAAAACCTCTATTTCTAGCGTATTTAGCGCTTTTGTGTCCTTTTTTATCAGTGATTCCAGATGCAATTTACGGTACTTATTGACCACTTCCAGACTTAAGAAATCTTTTTCGCCAAACGACGGAAGATCCTTTTTTATCAGTGATAAGAGTTCTTTTTTGATGTTATGGTAAGCCACCAACTGCTCGTCAGGTAACTCTTTTTTAGAAATTGCACAAACATTCATGGTTTAGGATTTAGTTGAAAGAGGTTTGCAAGAAATAATTAAACGCCCAAGCTAGCCTTTACTTTTGTAAAAGCTGCAATGGCTTGGTCTATTTGGGCTTCTGTATGTGCGGCTGAAATTTGTACTCTGATTCTAGCTTTATCTTTGGGTACCACTGGAAAGAAAAAACCGATGACATAAATGCCTTCTTCTAGTAGGGCTGCTGCAAATTGTTGAGCAAGTTTGGCATCATACAACATAACAGGTGTGATGGGGTGTGTTCCTTCCAAGATGTCAAATCCTGCGTCTTTCATACCTTTTCTGAATCGGTTGGTGTTTTTTTGTACTTTTTCTATCAATGGATTTTCGCCTGCTAACATATCAAGAACAGCAATAGATGCAGCTACAATGGAGGGAGCAAGTGTGTTTGAGAATAAATAAGGCCTTGATCTTTGCCTCAATAGTTCAATGATGGGTTTGGGTCCAGCGGTAAATCCTCCCGAAGCACCACCGAGTGCCTTACCAAATGTTCCTGTTGTGATGGTTGGTTTTCCCCATACTCCACAATGCTCAGCGCTTCCCCGACCTGTGGGTCCAACAAAACCAGATGCATGACAGTCATCGACCATGACCATGGCTCCATATTGCTCTGCAAGTTCACAAACTTTATCCATTTGAGCGATGTAGCCGTCCATTGAAAATACGCCATCAGTGGCAATCATGATTTTTTTTGCACCCTCAGCCTTAGCTGCCTGAAGATTTTTTTCGAGATCAGCCATGTCATTGTTTGCATAACGGTATCGCTTAGCTTTGCACAATCTCACGCCATCAATAATGGAAGCATGGTTGAGGGCATCAGAAACAATGGCATCATCAGCATCCAGCAATGGCTCAAATAATCCACCATTTGCATCAAAAGCTGCTGCATAAAGGATGGCGTCTTCAGCTCCTACAAAAGCAGCTATTTTGGCCTCCAACTCTTTGTGAATATCTTGAGTTCCACAAATAAATCTTACAGAAGACATTCCAAAACCTCTTTGATCCAATGCTTGCTGTGCAGCGGCAATCACTTCAGGGTGCGATGACAACCCTAAGTAGTTATTGGCGCAAAAATTCAACACTTCTTTGCCATTGCTCAAAGTTATGGAGGCACTTTGAGGAGATGCGATGATGCGTTCTTTTTTGAAAAGACCTTCGTTTTCGATTTCTTGAAGGACTTGTTTGTAATAGGATAAATAGCTAGGCTCTGTCATTTTGATTAATTTTTGTGGATATGAATAGTACGCTTGACTAAATGGCAATGTTTTCCAACATATCATTGACCATCGCTTTCAAATCAAAAGCATGTTGCCATCCCCAATCTTTTCGAGCTTCTTGATCATCAATAACTTCTGTCCATGAGGATGCAATTTTTTGTCTGAAATCAGGTTCATAAATGATTTTAAAATTAGGGTAATGAGTGCGAATTTCTTCGTAAATTTCTTCAGGTGTGAAACTTATGGCCGCTAAATTATAGCCCATTCTGCATTTTATTGATTCTGAAGGGGCTTGCATGAGTTCTATAGTTGCTCTGATGGCATCATTTATGTACATCATTGGAAGACGGGTATCCTTTTCCAAAAAGCAAGTGTAAACTTCGTTTTTCTTAGCCGCATAAAAAATTTCTACGGCATAATCAGTAGTGCCTCCAACAGGAATAGATTGATAGGAGATGATGCCCGGATACCTCAAACTGCGTACGTCAATTCCGTATTTTTGGTGATAATAATGACACAACATTTCACCTGTAGCCTTGCTTACTCCATAAATGGTTTCTGGCTGCAAAGGGACGTGTTGTGGCGTGAAATCTCTGGGTGTGGTTTTACCAAAAACTGCAATGGTTGATGGGAAAAAGACTTTTTCTAGTTTTAATTCTTTGGCCAGTTCCAATATAGAAATCCAACCATTGAGATTGATGTTCCAGGTCTTTACAGGATTGTATTCTCCACTTGCTGATAATAAGGCAGCCAGGTGGTAAACTTCTGAAATCTGATAATCTGAGATGATCTCCTTCATTCGGTATTGATTGAGTACATCTAGAAATTCATAACAAGGATCATCTAAATTTCTTTGAATATCTGTTGCTAAGACATTATAGGTGCCATAAACTTTGCGCAGCTCTTCTGTGAGCACTTTACCAATTTGACCGTTGGCACCGGTTACCAAAATCTTCTTCTCTTGCATATCATCAGTTTGATTTCCTAAAGGTCAACATTTGATTGCAATTATCATAGTTCATAAAGTTTGAAAGTTCATAAAGTTGAAAGTTCATAAATGCAGAGACGCAAGGCCCTACGTCTGTACAGGAATAGAAGGGGCGAAATGCTTTCGCCTTCAGTTTGTAAATTTTGAAATGGTATAAATGCAGAGACGCAGGGCCCTGCGTCTGTACAAGTTTGAAAGTTCATAAATGCAGAGACGCAAGGCCTTGCGTCTGGACAGGAATAGAAGGGGCGTAAGGCTTTCGCCTTCATTATGTAAATTTTGAAATGGTAGAATACGAAGAGACGCAAGGCCTTGCGTCTACATAGGAATATAAGGGGCGAAATGCTTTCGCCCTCAGTTTTTAAAAACCTCTACTTGCCATCAAAGCTTCAATGCTTGGATCTTTGCCTCTGAATGCGCGATACCCTTCTGATTCGTCTACGCTGCTGCCTACGCTGAATACATTTTCCTTCAAGCGCTTTCCAACTTTTTTGTCGTAAGGTCCTTCCGCTTCTGTAAAGGCTGTATAAGCATCCGAACTCAAGACATCTGACCATAAATAACTGTAATAGCCAGCAGAATAACCATCATCTGAAAAAATGTGACCAAATTGAGGGGTGCGATGTCTCATCACAATTTCCTTGGGCATACCCATTTTTGCAAGTTCTGACTTCTCAAAAATCTCTGGATCTATTTTTTGATCACCTGCAAGATGAAGTTTCATATCGATCAATGCACTAGCTAAATACTCGAGGGTGTTGAAACCGCTATTGAATTTTGATGCTTTGTCAATCCTTTCAAGTAAATCTTGTGGAATGGTTTTACCAGTTTTATAATGAAGCGCAAACTTGTTTAATATTTCTGGAGTGGTAAGCCATCTTTCCAGGATTTGAGATGGAAACTCAACATAATCAGTAGCTACATTGGTTCCACTGAGAGAAGGATAGGTAACATTGGAGCACAATCCGTGCAATGCATGTCCAAATTCATGAAAAAGGGTTTTCGCATCATCAAATGATATCAAAACAGGTTCTCCTGGTTTGCCTTTTATAAAATTGGAATTATTGGAAACAATAGTTGTTTCTTCTTTGTACAAGTGGCTTTGATCTCGGTACGCATTCATCCAAGCACCAGATCTTTTACCTTCTCTGGCATATGGATCAAAATACCATAAGCCTATTTGTTTACCACTAGTCTTGTTGCTTACTTTCCAGACTTTTACATCTTCATGGTAAACGGGAACATCATACAACTGATCAAATTGGATATCAAATAATTCTCCTGCCATCCAAAACATGCTTGCCCGCATTTGATCCAATTGTAGATAAGGCTTCACTTCATTTTCATCTAGATCAAATTTCGCTTTTCTAACTTTTTCGGCATAATAGCGATAGTCCCATGGTTCGATTTTGATATTGTGGCCTTCTTGGTCCGCAATGGCCTGCATATCAGTTACTTCTTCTCTAACTCTTTTTAGGGCAGGTTTCCACACATCCTCGAGCAATTTCATGGCATTTTCCGGAGTTTTAGCCATTTTATCAACTAACTTCCAATGAGCATGAGTTTCAAAACCAAACAATTTAGCCCGCTCTGCCCTCAATTCTAATATTTCACTGATGATGGCTTTATTGTCATTTTCATCGCCATTGTCTCCTCTGTTGACAAACATTTTCCAAGCTTGTTCTCGTAAAGATCTGACACTAGAATAGGTTAGAAAAGGATCAATAGAAGAACGAGTATTACTTATGATCCAACCTGTTTGGCCTTTAGAATTTGCCACCATTGCTGCGTTTTCAACCAATGCTTCGGGAAGTCCAGCTAATTGATCAACCGCCAATTCCAAGAATTTTGATTCTTCGTCTGCTAGTAAGTTTTGGCTAAACTTTGTCTGCAGAACAGCAAGTTTTTGGTTGATGGCAGCCACTTTTATTTGAGCATCATCACTCAATTTAGCCCCTTTCAAAACATAATTCTGGTGGTATTTTTTGATGAGTATTTTTTGTTCATCAGAGTAATGGCCTAGTTCCATTGATTCGTATATCGTTTCAATTTTTTGGAACAATGCATTGTTTTGATATTGTTTATCGTAAAAAGCTGCCAATTCCGGCTGCATTTCTGTATCAACTAATTGAAAATCAGGGCAATTCAAATTACCTGACCAGATATAAAATAATGCTATGACACGATTGAGTTTTTTGCCTGCTCTTTCCAACGCCAAAATAGTATTTTCAAAAGTGGGAGGTGATTGGGTAGCAACGATCGATTCTACTTCTTCATCCAATTCTGCCATTGCGGCCAAAAGTGCTGGTTTGAAATCAGATACACTTACTTTATCCAAAGGCGGAAATCCATTGTGAGGGCCTTCCCAATCATTTAGTAAGATATTTCCATTATTCATTACAGATTTTTTCATATTGTTTTTAGCTTATTCTAACAATCAAAAGTGTCTTTTAATAAAACCATGATCTTATTATGGAGCAAGCTATTTGACATCTAAATGGTTGCAATTGTTTTTTGACCAATATATACAATGGCACAAAGATAAATTATTATGACAAATACCAAACATGATTATGGTCAAGAAAGTATTAGGAAATCGATGACTCAATCTTCCGAACTTTTTCAACCAAAATTATTTTTAGTTCTTGATTAATTATCCCTGAATTTTCATCAAAGTTTTCATTAAAAAAGGGTAAAGAAAAATGATCTAAAATGACGGCACCGTGTCTAGGAAACCTTTCTAATGCTAAGTTTAATGAACTCAATCCGCCTCTGGAACCCGGTGAAGTTGAGAGTAAAAGCATTTTTTTATTTTCAAAAAGTTTGAGCTTGACTCTGGTTGTCCAATCCAATAAATTTTTAAAAGCTGCCGTGAAATTCCCGTTGTGCTCTGCCATAGAAATAACCAACAAATCCGCTTTTTCTAGTTTACTGATAAAGGAACTAATGCCTTCAGACTGAACAAATTCTTGTTCGCGATCCACCGAAAACACAGGCAACTCATAATGATTTAGGTCCAGGACTTCCACCTCTGCATCTTTAAATAAATTTGCTGTAAATGTTGCCAATTTTTTATTGATTGAATGAATGCTTGAAGAAGCACCAAATGCAATTATTTTCATATGTTAAATCTTAAATGAGGCCAAAATAGTCAAATATTTTGAACTAAATAAAAAAGCAACCGACACTTACCTTTTTGGCCCAGTAGCGTCGATTGCTTCAAATTTAATAACAAATTATTTATTAGATCTTACGTATTTTCAAAGGAATTAACCTAAAAAATGAAACTTAGCATATTTTTTATTTAATGATTACAAGCCAAAATTAAGCGTACTTTTTATCCAAAGCTTGTTTTATATGCGCCAAATGGTGTAAACAATGAGGTCTTATACTTATTTTGCAAAGCGATTATTTAATTTCTATGATGCCATTATTGTCTACAATTGAATTTGGATGTGCTAAAAGTTTACCATAAATAATCAATTTTCCAAATTGATTCACAACAAGCATTGCATTTGGTTTAAGGATCAATTCTTTGTGCTGACTTGGACTACCAATAGTCAATATTTGATTATTTCCAATTGTTAATTTTCCTGAATTGATAAGGCCTTCTATTTCAATATCAGCAATAATTGAAATAGTATCATCTAAATAAACTGGATTATAAATGAAAATACTATCTGCTTGAGTTAAAGGAATACCGCATTGCCATGTTGTGTTTGTGGTCCAATTACCGGGTGCTATTGAGGTCACAATATTTGAAGGTGAATTGGGATACAATGACATGTCCATATCGTCACAATCGTCCAAACCAGAACTTCCGATCGCTAATTCAGTAAGTAGAAAGCCATTTAGAGGTCTTAAGCACTGAACAATTGAGCTATTGCCATAAGCATCATTGTCGGCATCTATATACCAAATTTGATTAGGCTTTTCATTGGCATCATTATCGTTGCAATCATTATTGTTGGCTACATATCCCAGCGGGGCAGAACATGCCATCGTTGTAACGGCTGGGTCTCCATATGTATCCATATCAGCATCTGCGTAATAGGTTATTAAAACGCCTTCATCGACATCTCCGTCACAGTCATTGTCAATTAAATCGCAAACCTCCGTTGCTGCCGGATTGATTGCACTATTTGTGTCATCGCAATCTGAATTGTCTAAAACAAAGTTTACTGGTGCTGTTGGACCATCCTGAAAAGTATTAGCATTGCCATAAGTATCCTGATCAAAATCTTCATAAAATCTTAAATACACATTTAGAATTATATTTGTTGGATTGTAATCGATTTTGTAAACATAATTAGCGATAGTAGGAATATTGACATTTGCAAATTCGCCAATAATACTTGAATGATTCATAATGGTAAAAGATTGACCTACAGTAGGTGTGAATCCCCAGGTCACATTTAAAGACATTTGTGATAAATTGACTTGACCGGTTGAAGAAAGTTGATCATGTTGAGTTATGGCAGTGGTTCCGTTGATTTCACAGTTATAAGTTGATAGTCCATAATTTAAGGGGTTGGTAGTACTGATGACTGTAAGTAGTCCAGGACTTGCTCCTGGACTTATAGCGCTTCCACCAAGATAGGCATATGTATTCATGTGGCTTACTGTACCAATGCCTTTAATATTTCCACCTATATCATTTTTAAAATTGCCGGTACCAAAATTATTATTGAATTGAGTAATAGTATTACTAACCTTATTGAATATTCCTTTATTCGTAAAATTCAAATTTGTCCATTGGTTGGTACCAAGAGCATTCACATTGATGATACCATCGTTTTCATTGTTAAAAAAAGTATTGTTGCTCACACCTGACACATTACCAGATTGCAAATTAAAAATTCCATGATTTGTCAATGTAGTACTGCTTATTACGCTAGAGGTATTAGAGTTAAAAACAGCTCCATTGGATAAAATATGTTCTCCACCACCAAGAGTGCCATTTGTATTGTTGATGGTTACTCCGTTGGCATATGTTTTCTTTCCTGTACCAATGATTTCGCTAATGTTATTGATTGAATTAAAAGAAAATGTGATGTCATATGGTATAGCAAATGAATTGTTTACATTTAATATTCCAGTTCCAGAAATAGAAGAGCCAAGATTGATGGTAGGTGCAGTGTTAATATTCCAAGTTCCATTATTGACCAAAGATCCATTCAAAGTACAAGGCGCACTAAATGAAAGAATACCACTATTGCTAATAGTGCCATTTAGGGTTGCAGTATTTAAAAATTGAATTTCTTGTCCGGCAGCAATGGACAATGTTACGCCAAGATCATTGATGAAAGTGCCGGTACCGAAATTATTATTGAAACGAGTAATAGTGTTGCTCACTTTATTGAATGATCCTCTATTTGTAAAGTTCAAATTCGACCATTGATTGGTAGTAGGAGCATTCACATTGATGATACCATCACTTTCATTGACAAAAAAAGTATTGTTGCTCACACCTGACACATTACCAGATTGCAAATTAAAAATGCCATGATTTGTAAATGTAGTACTGCTTATTATGCTAGAGGTATTAGAGTTTAAAACAGCGCCATTGGATAAAATATGTTCTCCACCACCAAGAGTACCGTTGGTATTGTTGATGGTTACTCCGTTGGCATATGTTTTCTTTCCTGTACCAATGATTTCGCTGATGTTATTGATTGAATTGAAAGAAAATGTGATGTCATATGGTATAGCAAATGAATTGTTTACATTTAAAATTCCAGTTCCAGAAATAGAAGAGCCAAGATTGATGGTAGGTGCAGTGTTAATATTCCAAGTTCCACTATTGACCAAAGATCCATTCAAAGTACAAGACGCACTAAATGCAAGAATACCACTATTGCTAATAGTACCATTTAGAGTTGCAGTATTTAAAAATTGAATTTCTTGTCCGGCAGCAACAGACAATGTTACGCCCACATCATTGATGAAAGTGCCGGTACCGAAATTATTATTGAAACGAGTAATAGTGTTGCTCACTTTATTGAATGATCCTTTATTTGTTAAGTTCAAATTCGACCATAAATTGGTAGTAGGCGCATTCACATTGATGATACCATCACTTTCATTAACAAAAAAAGTATTGTTGATCACACCTGACACATTACCAGATTGTAAATTAAAGACTCCATGATTTGTAAATGTAGTACTACTTATTATGCTAGAAGTATTAGAGTTTAAAACAGCGCCATTGGATAAAATATGTTCTCCACCACCAAGAGTGCCATTTGTATTGTTAATGGTTACACCACTACCATATGTTTTCTTTCCTGTACCAATGATTTCGCTGATGTTATTGATTGCATTAAAAGAAAATGTGATGTCGTAAGGTATTGCAAATGAACTGTTTACATTTAAAATTCCAGTTCCAGAAATGGAAGAGCCTGGATTAATGGTCGGAGCAGTGTTAATATTCCAAGTTCCACTGTTGACCAAAGATCCATTCAAAGTACAAAGCGCACTAAATGAAAGAATACCACTATTGCTAATAGTACCATTTAGAGTAGCAGTATTTAAAAATTGAATTTCTTGACCGACAGCAATGGACAATGTCACACCTACATCATTAATGAAATTGCCTGTACCAAAACTATTATTGAAGCGAGTAATAGTATTACTAATTTTATTGAATGATCCTTTATTTGTAAAGTTCAAATTCGACCATAAATTGGTAGTAGGCGCATTCACATTGACGACACCATCGCCTTTATTTTCAAAAAAGGTATTGTTGCTTGTACCAGAAACATTACCAGATTGCAAATTAAAAATGCCATGATTTGTAAATGTAGTACTGCTTATTATGGTAGAAGTAATAGAATTGAAAATAGCGCCATTGGATAAAATATGTTCCCCACCTCCAAGAGTGCCATTTGTATTGTTAATGGTTACACCACTAGCATATGTTTTCGTGCCAGTACCAGTAATTTCGATATTGTTGTTGAGGGTGGATACGCTAACGGTGATGTTTGAATTAATGCTTAGGACATTTTGTACTGTTAATATACCGCTTCCATTTATATTGGCATTGTGCGTTTCCGCGACCGAAATTGTTACATTATTTGGTGTATTTATTATGACTACATCACCATCTCCCGGAACAATTCCTCCAACCCAAGTTGAGGGTGAAGACCAATTCCCTGAACTAGCCGCAGTTATTTGACCTTCACAAATTTTAGAAAATAGAAGAAAAATCAAAATTGTTGAAATTTTACAGATGGATTTTTTGGATAAATATTTCATTTTAAACTATATTTTTTTAATATTTAAATGATGCAATGGTCCAAATAGATAGGATTTATACAATAGTTTATTGTTGGGCAAAATTTCGGTGGTTTTGCCAAAAGTATACCTCAACTATTTAAATTGAGAGCGTAAATTGTATTATAAAAGCTAATATTTGTTATAATAAAGGTAGCGGCCTGCAAAAATTTGTGCAATAGTTCATTTGAGGTATTTTTGTGATTATATCCTCCAGATTTCTAATGAATTACCTATTAAAATAACTTTGATTTTGAAAAGGTCAATTGATTCTGCCTTTTGAAATGAAGATACAGATTACCATCATAAATAATTTTTTAGACTATAAATGGCTAAAATAGGATTTTTTTATAGATGAATAAAAATGCAACAGGCCAACTATGAAAATCTAAATTGATATATTTTCAATAAGAAAAAGTAACTATTTAGGTGGAGTCAATTTCATTCAAAAAATGTCAATTTCCCGTGACTCTTAGGCTTTTTTTGTCACAATAGCACTGCTATTACTTCTCAAACGAGCCTCGATTGACGAAAAATTTCCTTATTTTTTGAAAAGAAAGCACCCACCTAAATAGTTACAAGAAAAACTTTATTATCAACTGAATAAACAGCCAAACGAAGTTACTTATCTAAAGGAAGGTAACTTCGTTGGCTAAAATATTATTCTTAAAAATTATTGATTAAAAGAATTGCCATAGATCCAATAAAGGAACGCAATTACTTTTTGGAATTTTAAGATAAAATTCAAGGAGCCATATGCTGCAAGCCAAAATTAAGCGTACTTTTTATCTAAAGCTTGTTTTATATGCGCCAAATGGTGCAAACAATGCCAGCTATAAAGACCTAGTACATATTCCAAAGTGAATTTTTTACCACTTTCAGGGTGAAAATAGGTCCTTTGAAAATCATCCATTGTCATGGATGCAAGCAGCGCTACCCATTTTTTGTGCAAATGATTGAGGATGGTTTTGGCGTCCTCAAAAGAGTCTGGATGACAATCGCCCAATTTCACAAAAGCTGCCTCGTCGTATGGTTTAATGACTGGGTTATCCTCTGTCAAAGCCAATTTAAATCTGATAAATGCATTCATATGACTATCTACCAAGTGGTGAACCACCTCGTTGATACTCCAACCCTCTGGTCGATATAAATAAGCTAATTGCTCTTTGGTAATGTCTTTGGTATTGAGCTCTATTAAATAGGGTAGATCTGCAATGTTTCCAATGTATTGATCCTTGAGTTTTTCACTCCAAACCTCATGAGTTTGATACTTTCCAATGGGGTATCTCAAAGCAAAAACCATCGTTTCTTCCATAAATTCTTCTTATTTTTTTTGTAATTGTATTTCTAATTCTTCCAGACTTTTGCCCTTTGTTTCTGGCATCACAAATAAAGCAAACAATAATTGCAAAACCATAAACCCGGCAAAGAAAATAAATATTGGCCAGGGGTTGTCTTTGAAAATACCGTCTGTACTATCCAAAAATACTGGAGTAATCAAAGTGATTAAGGCTGCAAATACCCAATGTGTTCCTACACCAAGTGATTGCCCTGCTGCCCTGACTTTATTGGGGAATATTTCAGATATAAATACCCAAATCACAGCGCCTTGTCCAACGGCATGTGCTGCAATAAACATACAAATAAAGAATAGTAAAAAACTTGGTCCAGCACCACTATAAAATGCATAGCCAACCATGGAAAGGCTGATGATGTAACCAACAGATCCTATTAAAATAAGGGTTCTTCGTCCAAATTTATCTATGAATGCCATACCAATCATGGTAAAAATGAGGTTGACTATTCCCAGAGAAATGGAACTAAATAAAGAGTCACTTCCGCCCAAACCAGCTCTTTCCAAAATTTCAGGTGCATAATAAAGCACAAAATTAATTCCAGATAATTGATTAAAAAATGCGATCAAAAAAGCCAACATGATGGGTTTTGAATATTTCCCGGACCAAAATCCCACTGCCTTTTCTTCAACTTCCTGAACTACTAAAATGTCTTCTTTTTGAATACCTAAGTCCGACATCACTTGATGACCTGCATTGGTGTCACCTTTTTTAAACAATAACCATCTAGGACTTTCAGGGATGAAGAAAACTGAAATGGTATAAAACAAAGCAGGTATGGCTTCCACCTCAAGCATCCACCTCCAATCGTTGGCTCCTCCGACGCCTTTGAGCAAGTAATTACTTATAAACGCAATCAAAATTCCAAAAACAATCATGAACTGATAGAGGGCTACCATTTTGCCTCTTTTGTGCGCTGGAGAAATTTCTGATAAATAGGCTGGGGCAGTCACACTTGAAGCACCTACGCCAATGCCACCTATAAACCGTGCTATCGAAAACATGTAGGGATCAGTGGCCAATCCACTCCAGACAGCAGAAATAAAGTATAAAACACCAATCCAAAGCAAGGTCTTTTTTCGTCCCAAGCGATCAGTAGGTATTCCACCAAAGATAGCACCAAAAACGGTTCCCCAAAGTGCCATTGACATGATGAAAATGCCGTGAAATAAAGGACTTGTTTGCCATATTTCTTTGATTGGTTGGTTGGCGCCAGAAATTACAACCGTGTCAAATCCAAATAAAAACCCAGATAAAGCTGCGGTTGCTGTGCATAAGGCTAGTTTGTTGGCTTGTTTCATTGATGAATATAATGTGAGCTTGATGTAAATTTCGCGTCCAATATAAGCATTTCATTCAAAGTACAATTGTAATCCAAGTTTAAGGGTGAGTTAGCAGTAACAGTCATTAATTTCCTTACTACTTTTTTGAGCTCAGCTTGTTTGGTAAAATTGCTTGTAAACCTATATTTTAAGAATGAAAATGAAATTGAATTTTAAGTTTAACCATAATAAGTATATTTGCGCCTTAACAATGGATTTGGCATGCTTTTTTCAAAATCTTATATAGCTTATTTGGTCATTATTGGGGTATTACTGATAGATCAATTGCTCAAAATTTATATCAAAACTTCCATTGAATATGGCCATGGTTTTGACATCATGGGTCTTACGTGGGCAAAAATTCATTTTGTTGAAAATGAGGGTATGGCTTTTGGGATTTCTTTTGGCGGGGTCATAGGGAAGTACATCCTCAGCATATTCAGAATTGTGATGGTTGGCTTTTTGATTTATTTATTGAGAACCATGATTAAGGCAGGTGAGCCAACAGGTCTGATAGTTTGTTTCTCTATGATTGTAGCTGGTGCAATTGGCAATATCTTGGATAGTATGTTTTACGGCTTATTTTTTAGTGAGTCTTATTATCATGGGGGATTGGCTTATGTAACAGATTTTGGTAAAGGTTATGCACCCTTTTTGCAGGGAAGGGTTGTAGACATGTTATACTTTCCTTTGGTAGATACCAGGTGGCCGGAATGGGTACCTTACTTCGGCGGAGGAAGATTTGAATTTTTCAGACCTGTGTTTAATATTGCTGATAGTGCAATCAGTGTTGGCGTCTTTCTTATTATCCTATTTTATAAAAAATTCTTCTTGCATGGTTTATCCACCAAAGGATAAACAACGTGATTGTATATTCTTTTTATGCAAACTCTAAATCTCGACTAAATCTAGTATCCCGAGCTTAATAGGAGGTTATTTTAATATAGCATAAGGACACACAAAAGGTCTTATTCAATAATTGATGTACCAAAGTTCGGTTTGAATCATTCTTAAAGTAACTCATACTATCAAGAGCGGATTCTATCACCCCGTTTTATTTATTTTATATAAATTTGTAAATACATAAAAAATAGCCTTTCAGCATGAAAAAATTGTTAGTACTCGTTTTTGCTTGTTTATTTTATTTAGAATCCAATGCTCAGTTTGGAAATATTTTGGGAAGGGTAACTGATAAAGTCAGTGACCGCATTGCCGATAAAGTAGCAGATGCCATTGCCAATGAAATCATTAAAAAGACTTTTAAACCAGTAGATGAAGCAGCTGACGAGGCTTTGAGAAAGAGTTTTGAGGACAGTTTGGGAACATCGGAAGTGGATTATAACAAAATGGGAAGGGCGTATGGCGAATTTCTTGCTGGTATGAATGGAGCATATGCCAAAATTCCTGAATCATACACGTTTGATGTTCAAAATGACATTGAAATTTCTGACGGAAAGAAAATCACCAAAACCAGGATGATGTTTACTAAAAGTGGAGAAGCTATAGGTTATGAATCTATCGATGGTAAGGAATCAAATATAGTTGTGTATGATGTCAAAAATGAAGTGATGGTCATGTATACAACAGATAAAAAAGGTAAAAAGAAAGGACAAGTTTTGCCATCGATGATGAAGTTTGCAAGCTCATTTGCCAGTAACAAGATTGATGAAGAGATGGAAGAGCTCAAAGTGAAAAAATCTGGTGGTTCTAAAAAATTCGCAGGATACAATGCTGAGGGATATTTGGTGGAAACAAAATCAACAGAAAACCAAGTATACATTTCTAGCGAATTCCCCATCAGTTATTTTCAAGCATATGGAAAATTTGTAGAACAATTTGCTCCTGCCGCCTCCAATGATATGAACAAAGACTTACCAAAAGGCATGGTCATGTATTCTGAAGCAAAAGATAAGGAGTCAAAAGATATGAGTATTTACGAGGTAAAAAAGGTAAATCTTTCTCCTTTTACCATCAAAAAATCTGATTATACTTTTGAAGGACAAGAATCAAAATAATCTTGTTTTAATAGACTTATTAGTAACACTTTTTGTCTATTTCATTTTCCACTTGTGATATAGCTACAAAACATTATTTTTGCCGCTTCAAAAAATAGCTATGGCAAAACGTACTAAAATAAAAAGTTTACTTTCAGGGAGTTTGATCGGAGAGACAGTGACTGTAATGGGCTGGGTAAGAACTTTCAGAAACAATCAGTTTATTGCACTCAATGATGGATCAAGTCTTGGTAATCTTCAAATTGTCGTAGATTTTGAAAAAGAAGATGCTCAAAAACTCAAGCGGTTGACAACAAGTGCTGCCATTTCAGCAACAGGTAAATTAGTGGCTTCGCAAGGTAAAGGACAATCGGTAGAATTGATCTGTGAAACTTTAGAAATTCTTGGAGACAGTGATGCTGAAAAATATCCATTGCAGCCCAAAAAACACAGTCTCGAGTTTTTAAGAGAAATTGCGCATTTACGTTTTAGAACAAATACTTTTAGTGCGGTTTTCAGAATCAGACATCATTTGGCTATTGCCATTCATCAATTTTTTCACGAAAAGGGATTTTATTACATACACTCTCCAATCATCACGGGTAGTGATGCAGAAGGAGCTGGTGAAATGTTTAAGGTGACTACTTTGCCTTTGGAAGGTGCACCAAAAGATGACCAAGGTAACATCAATTTTAAAAAGGATTTTTTTGGTAAAGCAACCAATCTCACTGTTTCTGGTCAATTGGAAGCAGAATTGGCTGCATTGGCTTTTAGTGAAGTATATACTTTTGGGCCTACATTTAGAGCTGAAAATTCAAACACTTCCAGGCACTTGGCGGAGTTTTGGATGATTGAGCCAGAAGTAGCTTTTGCGGACTTAGTTGATAACATGGACCTTGCAGAAGGTTTATTGAAGTATACCATTAAACACGTCGTTGAAAACTGCACTGAAGAACTAGACTTCTTGGAAAACAGACTTTTGGAAGAAGAAAAGCAAAAACCGCAACACGAGCGCAGTGAAATGCCTTTGAAGGAAAAACTGATGTTCTGTTTAGAAAATGATTTTCAGAGATTGACCTACACAGAAGCTATCGATATTCTTAAAAATAGCACACCCAATAAAAAAGGGAAATTTCAATATCCTATTGAAGCTTGGGGAGCAGATTTGCAATCAGAACACGAGCGTTACTTGGTTGAAAAACACTTCAAAAAGCCAGTAATTCTTACCGATTATCCTAAACAAATCAAAGCTTTTTACATGCGTCTCAATGACGATAATAATACAGTCAGGGCGATGGATATTCTGTTCCCAGGTATTGGAGAAATTGTTGGAGGGTCACAAAGGGAAGAAAGATTGAGCGTTTTGGAGTCGAGAATGGAAGAGATGTACATTCCGCTGGAAGAAATGCAATGGTTCTTGGACACCAGAAGATTTGGGACTTGTCCTCATGCAGGGTTTGGTTTGGGTTTTGAAAGGTTGGTTTTATTTGTTACAGGTATGACCAATATCAGAGATGTAATACCTTTTCCAAGGTTTCCAGGAAGTGCTGAATTCTAGGCAGTTTGAGGCGATCTTTCCATGAAAGGTTGGAATTTTCTTATAATTGACTGCCATTTGAGCAAAAACAAAGGTAAATCGATCACCAAAGCAAATTCCTATGTTTATATTTGCTTGGACCGATACCTTATTTGATTATCAAGATGTATGTTGTAAAGCAATCATTGGAGGTATTGGCTGTAAACTAAACCTCATTGTGTGCAATGCAAATTCATAGAACGCTCATTTGTCTGATCCTTTTAAGTACATTTCGTCTATCAGCTGCCGATTATTATTGGGTCGGAGGAAGTGGAGATTGGGCGGATATTAGTCACTGGGCAACCGCTTCTGGAGGATCAAATACGCATCCTCAGACACCAACAGCCAATGATAATGTTTTTTTCGATGGTAACTCTTTTACTTCAACTGGAAATATAGTAACCATCAATGGCACCATAGCCAATTGCAAAAATATGAGTTGGGAAGGTGCTAGATTTAATCCCACTTTCAGGAGTACTTCATTGCTCACCAATTTTCAAATCTACGGTTCTGTAAAACTTATACCTGCAATGACATTTAATTATGCAGGTATCATCACCTTCCTTTCATCAGACACCGGTATTTCCCTTGACTTTGCTGGTCATAGACAAGGTGACAAAGTAATTTTTAACGGAAATGGAGCTTGGGATATAGACAGTGACTTGTTCATCAACAATGAGTTGAATATTTTGAGTGGAACAATACATTTTAAAAATTCCAAAGTTTCTACACCTTATTTACTATCAAAATCGTCCGGTATCAGACGAGTTTATTTTGAAAACGCTCAATTCACCATCACAGGAACGAGTAAAGATTCAGCCTATTTTGGATATGAATTGAATCAGTATTCTATCGATATTTTTGGGTCCAATTTTCAAAGTTTTGGAGGGACATCTACGTTTGATGTGACAGACCCTCGTGGAAAATTGTTTGTAAAGCTCAATGGATTGGTAGAACTGGGCTCTTTGATTTTTTCTAATGCAACGGGAACATCAGAAATACTAAATTATGAATTAAAGTCTTCTCTGTCTTTTACAGGCAATGTCACCTTTAATCATAACACTAATTTTTTGTCTAGTGCCAATTTGAAGACTTTGCGATTGAGCCCTGGATATGTTTATAATTTTGTTGAAAATGGCCAATATAACCTGAATAATATCGAAGCGATGGGTTCATGCACTAAAATGACATTGATGAGTTCAGTAAGTGCAGGAACTGCTGTAAGGTTTGTTACAAAGCAAGCAACCACAACAGATTTTATTACCATGCGTGACATTCACTTAAGTGGAGCAGCTGGAACAGCCAATAACGTGATAGACCTAGGTAATAATATTGGTTGGACATTGAATGCAAAGACAACTGCCAATTTGTATTGGGTTGGAGGTTCTGGCAACTGGAGCCAAGGAATTCACTGGGCTACGACAAGTGGGGGAGCGCCATCAGGTTGTATTCCGACAGCTGTAGATCATGTTTTTTTTGATGCTAATTCATTTTCCTCAACGGGTCAGATAGTCACTGTTGATGTAGAATCTGCATTCACTAATAATATGACGTGGGCAAGTGTCAGAGACTCATCCACCTTGAAAGGTGACCCTGGCATGCAATTATTCATAAACGGATCATTGGAGCTGGCGTCGAACATGAAAAATGATTTCATCGCACCCGTTCATTTCATTTCCAATCAAAAAGGGAATACCCTAAAATCTAATGGCGTTCAATTAAGGAATGATGTTTATTTCAACAATGTAAGCGGAAGTTGGGTCGTTGTGGATGATCTCAACATCGATAATTTTTTGTTTCACGTAGCAGGAGAATTAACGTTTGACGATATCAAGGCTGAGGCACATAGATACTTTTCTGGATACGAACAAACCAGAATTTTTAATTTAAAAGCCAGTACTTTTCATTTACACCCTCAGTCAAACCGATTTTTTTTCGTGGAATTAAACATTAATACGAGAAATTATACCTTAAATGCTGGTACATCAAAGGTTATTTTGGATGGTTCATATTTCTGTCAATTGTATGTAAATGATAGGGTGAGTAATAACGTCACATTTTATGATGTAGAATTTGGTTCTCCAAATTCTACGCTTACTATGTATTCAGAACCAGTCGATAATTATCAAATTAATCATTTGAAATTCAGAGACGACGGAAGCATAGCTGGGATTGGTATTATTGATTCGTTGGAGTTCGCAGGTGGGCATAATTATACACTAGCAAGTAATATTACCGTCAATAAAATAATAGCAAATGCTGATTGTAATGCCAACATTACGCTTTTACCAGAGCCAAATTTGAGAGTAAGACCTACCATTAATTTTACGAGTCCTCAAACAGTGAATGGTCTTTACGTCAAAAGCATCATTGCAACTGTTACTGGTGGTAGTTTGGTTGAAGCAGTAAACTCAATAGATGCGGGTAATAATACCGGCTGGAATTTTACAAAGTCGACAGGAAGGACATTGTACTTTGTGAGGAACACAGCTTACTGGGATGATGAGGCCAACTGGTCACTCACTTCAGGAGGTGCTGGTGGACAATGCGTTCCTACTTTGCTTGATAATGTCATCATGGATAACAACTCTTTTTCAAATAAAGCTTTAGGTGTTGAATTTCTGCTTGCTTCTGGATCTTGCAAAGACTTTACATTCAATGTTGACAACTATACAGGTTTCATCAGATTGAATTTTATAAATTTTGCAGGTAATGTAACATTGCTTAAAAATGCTAATTGGGGTGTAGATTACTTTAATGCTGTAGGCGTAGATGGTAAACAGCTGATTAGATCAACAGGAAATAAGTTGTTTAATTTTGTGATTAAAGGTGAAGCAGAAGTAGAATTGGAAGACGATATGTACCTACAATCATCTTTTATCATCAGAAGCGGAAAATTTCTTGCCCAAAATAAAAAGATTGACATATTCAATATATTTTCTCAAGCCGGCCTTACGAATCCAGTTATGGAATTGCAAAATAGCCATATGATCATAAGAGGGGAAGGTGCTGCAAATACGGTCACCTGTTACATAACAAGCAACGCAACGGTAAATAGCATAGGTTCTAAAATAGAATTTACAAACAAATCAGCTTCAATGTGGTCTGAGTCTGCAACCTCTACTTTTGGTACAATTTTGTTTTCAAATATTGAAGGTATTGGTTTTTTATCTTCTAATGAAAAAAGCAGTTTTGCTAAAGTGGATTATAAAGGAGATGGCCAGATTTTGACTATTTTTCAAAATACCAAATCGATCAATTTAGATACTTTGGTTTTGTCCTCTGGTCACTTTTATCAGATTCCTTCAAATTATGATGTCAATATCAATCAGTTATTGCAAGCTCGTGGTAATAATTGTAATCCTATATCGCTCACATCTTCTATCATGGGTACTAAAGCAAATATGGTCATGCCTGCGTCTGCAAGAGTGAATGCTGATTTCATCGAAATGCGTGACATCAGAGGAGTGGGAGGTGCAGTTTTTGACGCAGGTCCATACTCTACAGATATCGCAAATAGCAATGTAAACTGGATTTTCCCAGAGTTGGAAGTGGATAATAATATTGGAGTTCTAGGTCCGGACAGGTTTATTTGTAACGGGGAGGCTGTTCAGTTGGATGCAACTAGTTATACAGTGGATGAAACTTACTTGTGGAATAATGGAACAACGAATGCAGTTTTAGCGGCGAATACTGCAGGGATATATGCTGTGCGGATAACCTTTCAGAACAATTGTGTTTTGCTGGATACTATTGAATTGTTTACAGCTGCATCTATCGAAAACTTTTTGCCTAATGATACGGTCATTTGTGATAAAGGCTCTTTTGTCGCGTCTGGAAAAATTGTCAATCCCGACATCACTTATTTATGGTCAGACAATTCTACAAATCCAGAAATTACCATTGATAAGGCGGGTTTATATAAGTTAGAAATTACTTTAGATGGTTGTAGCTTTAGAGACTCATTCTCAGTTGATTATATAGATTTTGATAACATCAAATTGGGAAAT
>JAKQLF010000201.1 GCA_029567325.1 Bacteroidota bacterium
TGAGGATGGAATTGGCACTAGAAGGTAAAATTGTCGATGACGCTATTGATGCTTTGGCTACCATGATTTGCCATGAGTGTTCGCGAAAACTGCAGAAAGAAAATTTATGATTGCTTATTTAGAAGGGTCCGCTTTGGTCAAAAAAGATCACCTGATTGTGCTCACTGGTGGAGTAGGCTATCTAGTTTTTGTAGGCTCCAAAATTCTCAGCTCCATCACTACAAGTGGCGAAAGTATTTCTCTGTATATCCATAGTCACATTAAAGAAGACCGTTTTGAACTCTATGGTTTCCAAAGTGAAGAAGACCTAGCTATTTTTAAAATGTTAATCGCTATTTCTGGTGTTGGTCCCAAAACCGCTCTCGCCTTATCCAATGCTGGCACTAATCAGTTAATTGAGGCCGTGCAACAAGCCCAAACTAGTTTTTTCACTAGCGTACCTAGAGTTGGTAAGAAATTGGCACAGAAAATTATTATTGATTTAAAAAGCAAATTGGGTAGTCTTAAAGAACTTAATCTGGGCACACTCTCACCCAAAGCTCAAGATGTCATGGATGCTTTACTGGGTCTTGGTTTTGAAGAAAATGCCATCCAAACTATCTTGTCTCAACTTGATCTGGAAAACATGGATTTGCAAGTCGCGATTAAAACGGTTATTAAAATGAGTAGCAATAAAAATGGCAAAAACTAAAACTGATCCTATTATCTCTACCAATGACGAAGAAATGCTCTTCACTTCTTTGCGTGCTCAAGATTGGAAAGAATTTACCGGTCAAGAAAACATCAAAAAATCCCTACAAATCGCTATTAAAGCTGCTAAACAACGCCATGAAGCTGTTGATCATATTTTGTTCTATGGTCCTCCTGGACTGGGTAAAACTACTTTGTCTCAATTGATTGCCAAAGAAATGGGTAGCAACTTCAAAGTCACTTCCGGTACTGCTTTATCTAAAACTGGCGATCTTGCTGCCATTCTGACTAATTTAGAAGATGGCGATGTTTTATTTATTGATGAAATCCACCGTCTGCCCAAAGCCATTGAAGAAACTCTTTATCCAGCCATGGAAGATTTTGCTCTGGATATTGTAATCGGCAAAGGCCCTTCAGCTCGCACCGTGCGCCTAGATTTAGCTAAGTTTACTTTAGTTGGCGCCACCACTCGTTTTGGTTTGTTAACCGGTCCTTTTAGAGACAGATTTGGATTGATTCATCGATTAGAATTCTATAAACCATTAGAACTTGGTTTTATTTTGCAAGCTGCCAGCAAGAAGCTCGGTGCCATCTTGGAAGATTCGGCCGCCACCACTATTTCTGAACGCTCCAGAGGTACCCCACGTATTGCTTTGAAATTGCTGAAAAGAGTCCGTGACTTCGCTCAAATCATGGAGAAAAAAACCATTGACTTACCATTAGTCCATCAGGCTTTAGAAATTTTTGAAATTGATAAATTAGGACTGGATGAAAACGATCGTCGCTTGATTATGGCCATGATCGAAAAACATCACGGTGGGCCAGTGGGTTTAAAAACTTTATCTGCCTCCATTAATGAAGATCCTGGCACGGTCGAAGAAGTTTTGGAACCATATTTATTGCAAATTGGTTTTATTAAACGCAAACCATCTGGCAGAGTACTTAGTAAAAAAGCTTACACTCATTTTGGCATAAAACCGCCTGCTGATGTATACTAAACTCATGGCAATTACTGACAAAGACGGCAAGCAACTCTCTACCTCACAAGTTATTGAAAAAGTTTTAATTCGCATTAAAACCATTCACCTAGAATTAGTCACCGGTCTTTTATGGTGGTTTGTTGGCTATATTCCCTGTCACTGCTTCCGTCGTTTCTGTTATCGTCTCGCTGGCATGAAAATTGGCAAAAAATCTACCATTCACATGGGTGCACGTATTTATTATCCAAGTGGAATCAAAATCGGTGAAGGCACTTTGATTGGCGAAAAGTCTACTTTGGACGGTCGCAGGCAACTTAAAAATTCTCATGGGGGTTTGGAAATTGGCAATCATGTTGATATTGCTTCGGAAGTGATGATTTGGACCAGTCAACATGATATTCATAGTGAAAATATGGCTACCATTGAAGAAAAAGTCACTATTGGTGATTATGTTTTTATCGGTCCTCGTGCCATCATTATGCCTGGTGTAACCGTTGGTAAAGGCGCCATCATCGCAGGTGGGGCAGTTGTTACTAAAGATGTTCCAGAGATGAAAATCGTCGCTGGTGTCCCTGCCAAAGAAATTGGTGAGCGTCAAAGTAAAAACTTAAATTATAAATTAGGTCGTCCTAGACTCTTTCAATAAATTTACTATGCCAAAAATTGACAAAGTACTATCTCTCATTACTGTTTCCTACAACACCAAAGACCTGACTCTCCAAACCTTAGAAACTGCTATTAAAGAAATTAATTCCTCCAAGATTCTTAAAAACCAAACTGAAATTTTTGTGGTCGATAATGACTCCAAGGATGGTTCGCCCAAGGCCTGTGAAGACTTTCTCAAGAAAATAAACTTTCCTCACTACAAGGTTTTTGCTAATCATGAAAACTTGGGTTTTGCTCGTGCTAACAATCAGGCAACTGAAGTCGCTAAAGGTAAATACATTATTTTACTCAATTCTGACACTATTACTCATAAAGGTGGTCTAAGTTTGCTCGTCGAAGCTATGGAGAAGGGTGGTATTTCAGAAGAAACCGCTAATTTAGCAAGTAGTGGCAAATTAGATAAATTAGGCATTATTGCACCAACCTTGCTTAATCCAGACGGTAGTATTCAAAATCAGGGCGGTTCACTGCCAAGCTTAGGTACTGTCACCTCACAAATGTTGTTTTTGGATGATATTCCTTTCTTAGGACGATTTTTCCCATCTACCCAACATACAGGCATGAGTGATTTTGCTTTTGCTAGCTACGATGAAGATACTCCTAAATTAATTTCTAAAGACTGGATCGCTGGGACTGCCATGATGATTCGCCGTGAAGTCATTGATGATATTGGTATGCTTGATGGCAATATTTTTATGTACGGTGAAGATCAAGAATATTGTATGCGTGCTCGCAATCATCATTGGGACATTGCTATTCATCCTAAAGCCAAAATTACTCATTTTGGTTGCGCCAGTTCTTCATCTAAAAATGCTATTCACGGTGAATTTAAGGGTTATCTCTACATCTGGAAAAAACACATGCCAACTTGGCAATTACCCATTCTTAAATCCATTCTCTGGCTAGGTGCTTTCTTACGTCAAATGATTTACACCCTGCGAGGCAAAGAAGTCCCTGCTTCCATTTACAAAGAGGCTAGAACTTTACTAAAATAAGATTATGAATTTTTTACTGATCATCGCCAGTTTTCTTTTAGCATTTATTCCTCTTTATCCCAAAATTCCTCTTTTTGAAGCTATTCCTGGTTATATTGTCAGAGTGAGAATAGAAGATATTTTGGTATTGTTGGCGTTTTTGATTTATTTAGTGCAAATATTTAGAAAAAAAATTGATTTCAAAAACAAAGTTACCCCTTGGAT
>JAKQLF010000205.1 GCA_029567325.1 Bacteroidota bacterium
TGTTGTGGCCTTTCTCAAAACCTTACCCAATCCAAGCAATGTGGATAGTGTTATTACCACACTCAATGAGTTGATGTTTGCTAAACCATTTACGGCAAGTCAGATAACTTCCATGAAAACAACATTTAATCCAGGCAAAACTGACGCCGACTGGGCAGCGGAATACCAAGCAATGATCAATGCACCCAATGACGAGGCAGCTAGGCGAAATATTGAAAATAAGTTTGCATTGTTACTGGCTTATATGACATATATGCCTGAATTTCAATTGATTTAACTCCAAACTTAAGTAATGAAAAGACGTACATTTTTACAAACATCTTCTATTGTCACGCTTCCATTCATGCTGAGAGGGATGGCAGTGACAACAGTTGGAAAGTCTTCATTGATGAACCTCATAAGTCCAGAAAATGACAAAATATTGGTTTTGGTGCAAATGGTTGGTGGTAATGACGGACTCAACACTTTCATTCCCATAGATAAATATGATCAATTAGTAAAAGTCCGGGGCGATATTCTCTTACCTGAAAACAAGATTCTGAAGGTAAGTAATGAAAATGCTTTTCACAGAAATCTCTCTGGGTTTAAAGGTCTTTATGATGAAGGCAAAATGTCCGTTATTCAAAGCGTATCTTATCCGAATCAAAACAGATCGCATTTCCGGTCAACTGATATTTGGACGAGTGCTTCAGATAGTGATGAATTTGTAACCTCTGGTTGGTTGGGCAGGTATTTTGATGTCAATCACTATCAATTTCCAGTGGGTTACCCCAATGCGCAGTACAAAGATCCATTTGCCATTACGATGGGCAATGTGGTTTCCGAGACCTGTCAAGGAACGGTGTCTAATTTTAGCAGTACGCTGAATGATCCTTCAAAATTGATACAAATTTATGAAACTGAAGCATCAACAAGTCAAGATGGCTACTATGGAGATGAACTTGAATATTTAAAAAATTCGGTCAGGCAATCCAATGAATATTCAAAAACCATAGCTGATGCCTTTGACAGCGGGCGAAATGTGGCTAGCTATCCTGAAACCAATCTTGCAAC
>JAKQLF010000212.1 GCA_029567325.1 Bacteroidota bacterium
GTGGTGTGTAAAGGATTCGCGCCAATCTGATGCATCACATTCGTCATACCAAATCTTTGCAGATAAATCGACTAATTGCTTTTCCGAAGCAAATGGAAAATGACTCATCATCAAATCTGTCCATTTGGTAGAACCGCAGCAAGCAAATAATTCTTTTCTTGCGGATGCTATATCTAAAGCATTAAATGTATTTAAAGTCATATTCTTTTTATTTCAGGCTTGCACCTTGTTCAATCCAACATCGTATCGTATTTCTTTCCTCTTCGGTGATGTTGGTTTTATTATTTTGAGGCATCGTTTTGGTCAATACTACGCGTTGCATAATCAAATCTTTCTTCTTCACTATATCTTCTGGAGTGTCGTACATTACGCCATTGGGAGCCACTTTGTAGACATCGTCTGTTGGTGTGGCGGAATGACATTGCACGCATCGCTTTTGTATTATCTCTTGTACTTCGGTGATACTCACTTCTTTTTTACATTCGTTGGGATTGGTACTTGGTGCAGAAATAAAACTAGCAGCCAAAAGTATAACTACTGACACTGGCAAAATCCAAACATTGAGCTGTTTTTTCTCTTTTAAATTCAAATAATGCTTCACTCCTGCTGCACCTAAGGAAATAATACCTAAAATAAGCCAAGGATATTCATACCCAAACGTTGACGGAAAGTGATTGCTCACCATGACAAACAAAACAGGCAATGTAAAATAGTTGTTGTGCAACGAACGAGCCAAAGCTTTCTTACCAAGAGTTGGATCTAAAGGCAATCCCAACTTGGCCGCTTTTACCATAGCCTTTTGAGACGGAATAATGACAAAAAAAACATTGGCCACCATAATACTTCCAATCATGGCTCCAAAATGAATATAAGCAGCTCTAGCACTAAAAACGTGACAATAGAACCAAGCAAATCCAATAAGGATTATAAAACCAATGATGGCAAAAGCCAATTGATTTTTGATTAATGCCGATTTACACATTACATCATAAATCAACCAAGAAACCACAAAGGATCCCACTCCAATGAGTATCCCCTGTGT
>JAKQLF010000226.1 GCA_029567325.1 Bacteroidota bacterium
TTATAATCAACGCTGTTTCAAACAATGCCTCCATCGGAAGTTTACAGATTTTTAGCATACCATTTGATTATGTTTTGACCATAGCTCTGATCAGTGGGTCAATAGCCATTTTGACATACTTGGACAAGTGGCTGACCATGAAAACACCAAATAGAAGACCAGTCTGACAATAATTGTAATTTGTAGGTTTGCTACATTTTACTTCCTCAACAATATTGCCCAATTAATTTTGTAAACTTATCTATTCAGAATTTTCGTTGAGTCCTATTCCTGTAAATGCCAATTGTGAGAGAAGTACGGCTACCAAGTTCAACAATTGCAAAGATTCTTTAAATGATGTCAAGAGATAGGACATTTTTTCCTTACATTTATAAGTTGATTTATTGTAAGTTTTGAAATCATAATCAAAATCTTACTTTTGCCCGACCTTAAAATGATCGCTAAATTTGTTTTTTTAAACAGAATCAGCAATCTGGTGTTGAATGTAATGTACAAAAACTAGTAAATGATCGCCGAGTCTATAGAAAATCTCCATCTGATTGAACAAGCTGCAAAGGAATTTGCTCAGAATAACATTTTACCTCATGTTATGGAATGGGACGAAAGTCAACATTTCCCAAAGGAATTATTTCATGAAATGGGCCATCTTGGCTTTTTAGGAGTCCTTGTTCCAGAAGCTTACGGCGGATCTGGTTTGGGCTATCAGGAATACATCAGCATCATCGTAGAAATAGCCAAGGTTTGTGGATCAATCGGACTATCAGTTGCTGCCCACAACTCATTGTGCACCAACCATATATTATCTTTTGGATCTGAAGAACAAAAACACAAGTATTTGCCAAAATTAGCAACTGGCGAGTGGATAGGCGCATGGGGACTCACAGAAGCCAATACTGGAAGTGACGCTATGCGTATGAAAACAGTGGCTGTCAAAGAGGGCGATCACTATATTTTGAACGGTGCTAAAAACTGGATAACTCATGGTAAGTCAGGTGATGTTGCGGTTGTGTTGGCCAGAACGGGCGAATTATTGGATAGTAGGGGAATCACAGCATTTATTGTAGAAAGAGGAACTCCGGGGTTTGCTGCTGGTAAAAAAGAGAATAAATTGGGAATGCGCGCCTCAGAGACAGCTGAAATGATTTTCACAGATTGTAGAATTCATGAAAGTCAAGTTCTTGGCAAAATAGGAGAGGGCTTTGTTCAATCGATGAAAATATTGGATGGTGGTAGAATCAGCATCGCAGCTCTTTCATTAGGTATTGCGAAAGGTGCTTATGAAGCGGCTTTAAAATACAGTAAAGAGCGCCAGCAATTTGGAAAAGCCATTTGTGAGTTTCAGGCTATTTCCTTCAAATTAGCAGATATGGCCACCAAAATCCAAGCAGCAGAATTGATGACCAGAAAAGCTGCTGATATGAAAAATCATGGAGAAGCTGTAACTACTCAATCTGCAATGGCCAAATATTACGCTTCAGAAATATGTGTCGAAATTGCTACTGATGCCATCCAGATTTTTGGCGGATATGGTTATACCAAGGACTATCCCGTTGAGAAGTTTTATCGTGATTCTAAGTTGTGCACGATTGGGGAAGGGACTAGTGAGATCCAAAAGATTGTCATTGCCAGAAATATTTTGAAAGACTAGTCGGCTGTGAGCTTTCAGCTGTCAGTTTTCAGCGGTCAGTGGTCAGTTTTCAGCTCTCAGCTCTCAGTTTTCAGTGGTCAGCTTTGCGTGGAAATTGAAGGATGAAGATTTAAATTGGGATTCCGTTTTTTGCCGCGAGCAACGAGCCACGAGCTACGAGGACAACGAAAACCGGGGACGGGAAACAGGTAGAAACTGAAGGGCTTGAAGTTAAACAGTGGTACTCCTTTAACGGGCTACTAGAAATTAGTTTGAATTCGAATACGTTTAATGTGTCTGACCCCGATTGCCAATTCCCCCGCACCACAACCATGAAATGTGCAATTCAGCAGATAAGCTATCCGAACTTTAGAAATCTGCGGGAGTTTGTTTCCCGCTGATTTCGCTGATTTTCGCTGACTTCTTTTTCTGCGTTCATCTGCGCAATCTGCGGGACACCTTTTACTTAGTTGTTTATTAATTCCACCAAATCAGCAATTTCGCAAATCAGCAATTTTGCAATTCAGCAGTTCGGCCATTCAGTAATTTCCCAATTAATTGCAAAAAATATATTAAAAACTGCAACCAGATTTTTTCTGCCCTCGTCTACTCATAAATAAAAAAATATTATGGGACCAGAATTATTAATTCCTATTGTTGCGATAGCAGGTTTTTGGGGTGCAATCATCACCTTCATCGTTTATTATTACAGAAGCCGACACATAGAAAGAATGGCTTTATTGGAAAATAATAAAGATGCCAGCATTTTCGCGAATACCGTGGAAGAAATTAAAAAAGAGAAAGGCAACAGTACCTTGAAAGTGGGATTGCTTTTTGTTGGGCTTGGACTTGGCTTGATAGTAGGTGTGGTCATTGATTCTATCTTTGATTGCGAGCCTGCTGGCACATTCTCAAGCATGTTGGTTTTTGGAGGGATTTCTCTCATTGTTTATCATTTGTATGAGATGAACTCCGACAACCACAAAAACAGAGGTGGGGACATCGTGTGAAAACATTAAAATAAAAAGGTGGCATTACATTTGAGTTAAGCCACCTTTTTATACATTTTTAATTCCCACCCAAAATCAAGGGTAATCCACCTTTACCAGCTTCACCAATGATGACTACTTTTGCATTTGCAGATTTTGCAAGATCAAGTGTTGCTTCTATACCCTTGTCTTTCAAGATTTTATCTGTGAGTGAAGCATTTAAGATTTGATTGGCATCTGCTTTAGCCTTTGCCTCGATAATCCTTCTTTCAGCTTCTTTCCGCTCCCTGTCTAGTTTGAATTCATACTGGAATGCCAATTGTTCCTCTTCCAACTTCATTTCAATCGCATTTTTGAGTTTAGCGGGCAATTGCACAGAACGTATTAAAACAGCATCAATAATGACGTGTTTAGTAGAAACAGCTGCTTTTGTTTTAAGAAATATTTCATCTTGAATGGCTTCCCTTTTGGTAGAATACAATTCTTCTGGTAAGTATTGACCAATTACTTCTCTGGTAGCAGACCTGATTTCAGGTTTTACAATTCTTGACACATATTCAGGGCCAATTTCTTTGTGTAATGCTCCAATTTCTGAGGCATTTGCCGCAAAACGATAAGACAATTCTACTTCGATATTCAATCCATTTTTACTCAAGACGTCCATTTTTTCAAATTCTTCGTTGATCCGCACATCATAAACATACATTTTGTTCCAAGGAGCAACAAGGTGAAAACCTTCGCCATAAATCGTTTTGGTGTCTAAACCACCCGAAAAAGGTTTGAATATGACGCCGCCTTTTCCTGCGTCAATCGTATAAAAGATAGATCTGGAAAGAATCAAGGCTAAAATAATGCCGATTACTACAAAAATCCACACTTTGGGAAAGCCAAACTGAGGGATATTAATTCTGGTATTTGTCATGTTGTGTTATTTTAATTTTAATAAGTACAATTTAGCGCCATAAAATTCCTTGAAGATCGTTATTATCGATAGACTCATTCAAAAAATCTACATAAGTAGAAAAAGGAACTATCTTTTAAAACTCGATAAGAGTCATTAATCATTGTGAAATTGACTTAATTGGCAAAGTATACTATTATGAAGAGATTGGCAGTATGTTTCTTGTTTTATTTCAGTTTTCAATTAAATGCCCAGATTCCTGAAGAATTGGGTAGGGTAAATTGGTTGCGTGATTTTAAAACTGCTCAAACAAAATCCGCTGCTTCTCAAAAGCCCATTTTACTTTTCTTTCAAGAAATTCCTGGATGCTCAACTTGCAAAAAATTTGGAAATGAGGTTATGAGCCATGCATTGATCGCAGAGCTCATTGAGTCCTATTTTGTCCCCGTAGTTGTTTACAACAATCTGAAAGATGAAGATGCTAAAATGCTTACCAAGTATGGAGAGCCATCGTGGAATAACCCAGTTTTGAGGATCGTTGATCACAACGGGAAGGATATTGTTCCAAGGCATGCGTCTAAGTACGAACCAGGTTCAGTCATTTCATATTTGAATAAAGGCATTTTTCAAGGTGGAAAATTAGTACCAGAATACTCTAGGTTATTAGAATCAGAATTAACTGGCCAGGCAAAAGAAATTACATTAGAAATGTACTGTTTCTGGTCTGGGGAGAAAAATATTGGAGGCCAAAAAGGCATCCTATATACAGAGCCAGGTTATAGCCAAGGCCATGAAGTGGTAAAAGTAGTCTACGATGAAAATGTTACGAATGCCTCTACTATCATTCAAAATGCTAAGAAATCTGCCAATGCTGATGCGGTCCACAGCTCAGAAAAAGAAATTGTTGGAGCAGCTAATAAATTGAATGTCAAGGTAAAACCGCTCGGAAGTTACAGAATTGATAAAGACGTACATTATTATTTGAAAAATAGTGTTTATGCTTCTGTACCAATGACTCCGACTCAAGCCACAAAAGTAAATAGTGCTTTAGGGAATAAAACTTCTCCAGATGTCTTTTTATCACCAAGACAATTATCAATTCTACAAAAAGTGAAAAATGGTAAAATGGTTGACTCCAAAAGATACCTACAAAATGTAAATGCAATATTTGCGCTGAATAAATAATTACACAAAAATGTTATGAACAAATAGCCCTAATTAATTTAAACTTGACCCCAGATTATGCTACATTTGTCAAAGAATAACACCAGAAAATTTCAAAACCCAATTGAAAAATAAAAAATGAGTATGAAGAAAATTTACCTTTTGTGCTTTTTTTGCTTGTCTATCTCAAAAATCTTTTCTCAAACTTTCACCATTTCAGGATACATCCAGGACTTAAGTTCCGGTGAAAAATTGATAGGAGCCAATGTATACAACGAAGCCACCAGCGAAGGCACCATTACCAATAATTATGGTTTTTATAGTTTGTCATTACCTGGAAATCAGTCAGTTGAAATCACTTTTTCCTACATTGGCTATCAAAATGAAGTGAGAAAAATCAACCTTTCTGCCAATCAAAGCATCAATGTTGACCTCACTGCAAGCATTACCTTAGATGCGGTTGAGGTAGTTGCTGAAAAGAATAAACGCATAGAACGTGAAACTCAAATGAGTGTGGCTGAAGTGCCTATGGCCCAACTCAAAAAAGTCCCAGCATTACTAGGTGAAGTGGATGTGTTGAAAGCTTTACAATTATTGCCCGGGGTGAAATCTGGTGGTGAGGGACAAAGTGGATTATACGTGCGTGGAGGTGGACCCGATCAAAACTTAATATTGCTGGATGGTGTGCCGGTTTACAATGCTTCTCATTTATTTGGCTTCTTTTCTGTGTTTAATGCCGACGCCATCAAGGATGTAAAACTCATCAAAGGAGGTTATCCTGCTAGATATGGTGGAAGACTTTCTTCTGTCTTGGAAATAAATATGAAGGATGGAAACATCAATGAATTCAAAGGGACCGCTTCCATTGGTTTGATTTCGTCCAAACTTACCCTTGAAGGCCCGATTAATAAAGGGAAGACCTCATTTATTGTATCAGGAAGGAGAACCTATTTAGATGTTTTGGCCAGACCATTTATTAAAAATGGATTTAAAAATGAAGGGCAGGACGGATCAGTAGGTTATTATTTCTATGATCTCAATGCCAAAATCAATCATAAATTTTCTGATAAGGACCGCTTGTATTTAAGTTCATACGGCGGTAGGGATCGATTTTTTTTCAAAACAAAAGATTTGGAAGGCGATACGCGAGACTTTGCTGATAACTCCTTGGCTTGGGGGAATTTTACAACTGCGCTCAGATGGAATCACGTCATTAGTCCAAAGATGTTTGTCAATACAACGGCGACATATAGTGATTATCGGTTGAAGACAGATTTTGAATTTGGTAGCAATAGATCTAGTGATCCAGATTATGTGGACGCTTTTGGCTTGAATTATATTTCGGGAATTGAAGATTTAGGGCTGAAAGTTGACGTGGATTACGTTCCAAATCCCAATCATTTCATTCGTTTTGGAGCAAATGTCATCAACCACACTTTCAAACCAGGGGAATTTAGCTTGTATAATGAGTCGAGCAATGAAAATTTTTCCTTTAAAGATACTATTGGGCAGGCAAATATCGGGGCAGTGGAAACAGGCTTATATGTTGAAGATGATTGGAATATTTCAAAAAATATAAAGATCAATGCCGGTCTGCATTTTTCAAGTTTTTTATTGAATGAAGAATCTTATTTTTCACTTCAACCACGGATCAGTGGCAGGTTTTTACTGCCAAAGGATTGGAGCATGAAGGCTTCCTTCGCAACTATGAGGCAATACATCAATCTACTTTCCTTTGAAGGGATTGGTTTGCCGACAGATTTGTGGGTTCCATCCACAGCTAAAATTAAACCACAAGACTCCTGGCAAGCAGCACTGGGCACAGCTAAAACGATCAACGATTCCTATGAATTGAGCGCAGAAGTTTATTACAAAAAAATGAATAACCTAGTCGCATACAAAGATGGAGCTGGAGTTTTTCAAACAGATGACTGGCAAAATAGGGTAGTGCAAGGAAAGGGCGATGCATACGGAATGGAATTATTTCTACAAAAGAAAGAAGGTAAGTTCTCTGGTTGGGTAGGTTATACCTTATCGTGGACTTATCGCAATTTTCCCGATATTGATAATGGCGCACAATTTCCTTATCGATTTGATCGGCGACATGATTTTTCAATTGTAGGTAATTATAACATTACACCAAAGATCAACTTAGCAGCGACATGGGTATTCAGTACAGGAAATGCAGTGACCTTAGCTGGAACTAGATATGATGGCACATTACCACAAACTGATAATGAATTTTTTGGCTATTCGGGCAATGATATTGAGGTTTTTGGTAATCGGAATAATTTCAGAATGCGGTCTTACCATCGATTGGATATCGGTGTGAATTTCACTAAAAAGAAAAAACGTTATGAAAGAGTTTGGTCGATCGGTGCCTACAATGCATACGCAAATAACAATCCTTTTTTTCTGTATTATGGCAATACTTATGATGAAATTACTGGAAATACAAAGCGTGTGTTGAAACAAACCGCATTATTTCCATTGGTTCCATACATCACTTGGACTGCGAACTTTTAAATTAAAAAAAATCATGAAAGCAAACCAAATATTTTATTTTTTGACACTCGCTTTTACTGGATTCATTTTAGTTTCATGCGAGGACTTTTTTGATACAACTATTGAAATCGACCCTCCCCAACATGATAAAAGAATCAGCTTAGTTTCTAGAGCGTTTGCTGGTGATACAGCACTTGTTATGAATATCAAAGGTAGTTTAGCCGTATTGGATGCTAAGGAATTCCCTTTGGTTGAAGATCTTTCATTAGTTGTTTTACTGAATGGGTTAAATTGTCAAATTACAGAAGAGCCTACTTTCTCTCAAATAAGTGGACAAGAAACTATAGAGTACAAAGCACATTTTAATTCACCACTTGTGCCGGGTGATGTTATAGAAATTAAAGCATCAGGTAAAGAATATAATGACATTTATGCCACTGACACGGTACCAAATAGTCCTATAATTGAGGATGGAACTTTTATTTTGGATGGCGGTCGGGACGAGCAAGGAGAAGAGGTTATGAAAGTTAATTTTTATTATGTACCAAATGTGTCTAAAGCCCAGTATTTCAACCAAAGCATAATTATTGAAGGTGAAAAATGTTTTCACTTTAGCTCAAATGAGAAAGGTGAACTAATCTGCCTTGAAAGAAGAAAACAAACGTCAAAATCACCATGTGATTTGATTGACCCTAGAGCAATAAATGGAACTCAGGGGTCATTGATGAAGCAAGAAATAAGTGATGGAAGAAAACTTTATACTTGTCAAACCAGAAGAGTTTTCGATAGTAATGATAGTATTGTAGGCGCGACAATGCAGGTTATTAATGTGTCAAAAGCGTATTACGAATATGACCACAGTGTCAGCAACTATTTTGATAATGGAGAAAACCCATTTGCCACACCAATAAATGTAACTTCCAATATCAAAAACGGTTATGGTGTATTAGAATTGGGAAATAAAAAACTCTTCCCTCTAAAAATTCAATAAAGTTAGTGCACTTTACAAAGCTGAAGCAGGGTTAGCTATCTTTTTAAGCATAGGTACATTGAAATCCCACTGCATGCCGAGCGCCATAATATTTGCTTTTGTTTCTTTATTCCACCCATATTTGAGCGTTCCCGTAAGTGCAAAACCACTGATGCCAAAGCCACAACCAACTTGGGCTACATAGGTAGGAAATAAAGACCTGGTAGTGCCTTCAACAACATAGGAATCTCTAAGTCCATAAAGTTCTGTGCGAGAATATTGAATGCCACCACCAACAAAAAAACCAACTCTACCTTCTTTATCCAAAGCAGATAAACCATTGAAATTGAGCTTGGCCATGACTGGAAAATAGAAAGTACCCATTCCTTTATAATCCTTTACTGCAAAGCCCAAAACTCCAATTCCAGCTAGTCCTTCAACAGAAAGAGAAACGTTATTTCCGCCTACCCAAATCTTTGGGCCAATGGCAAAATTGAGGATGGCACTTCCTGCAGATCTATAAGCATCATCGCCAATTTCTTTTGGATTTGTAAAACGATGGTAGATATCATTATTAAATGTTAACCCTATACCAAATTGTGCACTTGCAGATTGAGCGCCTAAAAAAAGAAAAATCAATGCAAAAGTATATTGCCTCAGACTCATGAGATACGTGTTTTTATGTAAGACGGTTTATTGTGTAAAATTGTTGCATCTATTGATTTAGTTTAGCATTTCTTTGATGCTCACACTGCTCAATGCAAGTCTTTCATGCACATCTTTGTGAATGCTTTTCATTTCATCAATGGCATTTTGCTCGTTTTCCAAGTGTTTATCAAAGGTGATGAAGTTGCTATCAATTTTATTTTTGATTTTGTGCGTATAATCACTGAGTTTGTCTGTGATTTCGCCTTCTAGCATCATCCTTCCTTTGGTGATTTCTTCGCTGTATTTATTGAGGATTTTTCTTCGGTTTAGTCCAAGAGAAACGCCCGCGAATAAAACACCTACAGTTGTCAGTATTCCTCCAGTAATATCAAAAACTGCACTATTGACCAATGCCGTGATGATGACACCGATGATTGCAATTCCCCCACCAGCAGCTAAATTGGGAGCCATTTTGGAGGTCTCTTTTAAGATGGTTTCATCATAAAAATTTTCAGATTTGCTCATGAATTGGTGAAAAGAAGTTTGCAAATCTCTCAATACATTCGCCCTACGTTCAGCAATATCTGCGAAAATTTCATCAGAATCAGTCAAAACGGTTGTGCTGGTTTTGATTTTGGCGTCCACCAATTTGCCCATCATCTGGATATTATCAGCAACGTCCAGAATTCCGGTCTGCAATTTATCTTTCAAAGACGTATTGAGCTGTAATTCAAAGTCTTTTGCATGATTACCCAACCAATCCTTTAAATTGGTATCATTACCAAATATCGATGAAAAAGCCCTTTTAAAAACCGTAAAGAATGAAAGACCATCTTCCAGTTCTTTGTATTTTTTGTCGGTAATTTTATCATACGTTGCGACAAGATTTTCAACCAATTGCGCTACTTGATTGGTTGTCTTCTTTTCCTGATGATCAAGTGTTTCACTTATTTCTTTCCTGAAAGCAACATCCAAATCAAATTGCTGTTTTCTCAAATCCAAACTTTTCCTGATGGTATCGTTGATTCGATCTGCCGTATTGATGGTATTGGAAAGTTTGAGGTATGGAGCTTTTCCATTGGTAATGTTGTCACCGATGTATTTTCTAAGTTCTTTGTATCCACTGATTTCAATAAAACCTTCTTTTTCCAGTTTTGCTGAGACTGCAAAAACCTTTGGATTGACAATTCCTTTTTTGATTGCATGGTCAAAAACTCCTTCCTTATTGATGGCCAGATCTGCTTCATTCATCAAATCTTTTTGTTGCAAAACGAAGATGATTTTGCGTTGCCACTCAGAATTGATGTAGTCAAAAAACTCCCAAGCTGATTGTCTGTAGGGGTTTTTAGCTTCAAAGACAAATACGATGAGATCAGAATAAGGTATAAACTTTTCGGTGATCTCCTGATGATGAGCCATGATGGTATTGGTACCTGGAGTATCCACAATGGCAATCTCCTTCAATATTTCGAATGGTGCCGTGATGCGTTTGATGTGCTCTGATAAGTGAACCACAGTTTCCTCTTCACCATAAATGATTTGCTGAATGGTGTCAGTCATTGGCGATGGCGCCACTTTACAAATATCTTTTTCTGACTCCAACAATGCGTTGATAAAACTGCTTTTTCCAGCCTTTACTTCTCCAACAATCACAAAAGTAAAAGGAGCTTCCAATTGCATCATGATGTTTGCAACTGTTTCATGCATCTCTTGGTGTCTCACCAAAGTAGTCAGTCTTTCAAGTTTTTGAATGGTGCCACTCAAATCGGCTACCAATTGGGGAAACTTTTGATCAATATGATTTTTCATCGTAAGAAATTGGTGATGTATTTGTTTGTATACAAATCCAACTCAAAGCTAAGGGATTTCTTTTATTTTTCATCATTTGAAAGGTTCGTATGTTCATTATTGACCTTATTGTGTTGATATTGAAAGTAAAGGTAATTTTGCATCTGCTAACTTGATAAATTCCAAGAAGCATTTTGTCTTGATTTATGGAGAAAAACCAAAAAAACCGCTACTCCTATATTGTTTTTGAATAATGAAGAGGAAGTATTTGCCAACTAAAGACCTCTATCTTTTGCCTTTTTTCTTCCGAACTGTTGGTAAATTTCCCCATTTGAAAATTCCTTAATTATGATAACAATTTTATTGTGAAGTGGTTAAAATTCACATAAATAAAATAGAGTATATAAAATGTGAATCTATTATGCTATAATTTTAATGTAAATCCAAAAATATATTCATATGAAAAAAAGTCTACTCCCAACGTATTTCCTTGCAGTCATTACATTTTTACTTTCAGCATGTTCTCCTGGAATTCCCCTTAAAAACGGGCCAGCTTCAAACAATGAAACATTTACAATTCACTATCTTTTCACCCACGATGGATGTAAAGTTTACAGATTTTATGATTGTGGACAGAATATTTATTTCACCAATTGTAATGGAGAGGCAAT
>JAKQLF010000232.1 GCA_029567325.1 Bacteroidota bacterium
ATATAATAAATAATAGATCCATCAGGGCTGAAATCCTGCAAAATATCATGTTTTGGAGAATTTAATAACTGTTCAAAAGGAAGTACAGATGACCAGTTCCCATCTTTCAGATCGACCAAATACATATCTGATGAATATTTACCTCGTACTTCATCCACCAATCCTTTTGGATCTCTCAGTCCACCTGTCGCATCTTCTCTTGCTGATGAAAAATAATATCGGCCTTGCTTTGTGGGGCTTTGGACGGGTGCAAAATCTTCATATATAGAATTTACATTTGGTCCTAGGTTTTCTACAAATGCAAGCTGAGCCCCATATTTTTGATTTTGGGCATACCCACATCTTTTGATTTGAGTTATTGACTCAAACCACTCTTGAGAATTTGGTTTTACAACATTAAGATGTGTTTTAAAAAATCTTGCTGCTTGTACATAATCTTGTTTAGCCATATAAGCCATGCCAGTATATTGATACTGTCTCGGATCTTTTGACTTCAAAATGTTTGCACCAGCCATATCACTTATGCAGGCATCAGGAAAACCTGTATAATAATTTGCAATACCTCGTTTGATGAGTGACTCGGCTTCCTTATCAATTTTTTTATGTTTGCTGTATGCATCAAGCGCATCCCTATATTTTCCAGCATCAAAATAAATATCACCCTGTTTTTTGTAAGCCCTTTGTGCAAAACTGACAAAAGGAAACATAAAAACAATTATATATAATAAGATGCATCTAGACATTATAAAAATTTAGATAGAAAGATTTGGATCAAATTTCTCAAGGTAATCAGCTATTCTTCTTAGAAAAGATCCTCCTAGTGATCCATCTACTACCCTATGATCATAAGAAAGCGACAAAAACATCATTTGTCTCACAGCGATCACGTCACCATATTCTGTCTCCAAAACAGCTGGCTTTTTGCGTATAGCACCCGTAGCAAGGATGGCTACTTGTGGTTGGTTAATGATAGGTGTGCCCATGACATTACCAAAGGTACCCACATTGGTCAGTGTGAATGTACCATCTTTTATTTCTTCAGGTTTCAACTTATTCTGTCGTGCTCTATTTGCAAGATCATTTACCGTTTTAGTAAGTCCAGCCAAATTGAGATAATCAGCATTTTTGATCACTGGTACTATCAAATTTCCAGATGGAAGCGCGGCTGCCATTCCAATATTTATATCTTTTTTGACAATGATTTTTGTACCATCAAGCGAAATATTGATCATTGGATAATCCTTGATAGCTTTTACGACTGCATCAACAAAAAGTGGCGTAAACGTGATGTTTTCACCATATTTCTCTTGGAATTTCTTTTTATTTTTTTCTCTCCACTGAAACATATTAGTCACATCGGCTTCGACAAATGAAGTGACGTGTGGAGAAGTTTGCTTAGACATCACCATATGATCAGCAATCAATTTTCGCATTCTGTCCATCTCAATGATCTCGACGTTGCCAGAAATAGATGCAGATGGCGATGCTGACGACGGCGTATTGATTTGTGGTGCAGCAGGTGCCGCTTTAACTTCTATTGGTGCTGAAGCCACTTGTTGCGGTGCACTACTACGAGTTGCAACAAAATCTAAAATATCCTTCTTAGTGACTCTTCCATTTGCACCAGAAC
>JAKQLF010000266.1 GCA_029567325.1 Bacteroidota bacterium
TAGTAATTTGGCTAATAAAGTCAGCTAGTGGCATCGATTTTAGATCTAAGTCAGCTAGTGGCATCGATTTTAGATCTATGCCATCTCTTTGGCGGACAGAAACTTTCTGACTATCTACTTCCCTACCGCCTATGATTAACATATAGGGGATTTTTTGATCAGTAGCATCTTTAATTTTCTTTTGCATAGTTTCGGATCTATCGTCCAATTCGACTCTGATGTTGTGTTTTTCTAAGTCTGATTTGACTGATTGAGCGTAATCATTTTGAATGTCTGTAATAGGAATGATTTTGGCTTGAATGGGAGATAGCCAAACAGGAAAGGCACCAGCATAATGCTCAATTAAAAGACCAATGAATCTTTCTAATGAACCGTAAATGGTCCGATGAATCATGATTGGTCTTTGTTTTTGGCCGTCTTTATCGGTATATTCAAGATTAAAGTTTTCCGGTTGGGCAAAATCTAACTGGATGGTGCCACATTGGAAAGTCCGACCCAAGCAATCTTTGAGATGAAAATCAAATTTTGGTCCATAAAAAGCCCCATCACCAGGATTAATCTGATGTTCAATTTTGCCTTGTGTTAAGACTTTGGTCATGGTGGCCTCGGCTTTTTGCCAGACGGCATCACTACCAATAGATTTTTCCGGCCTGGTGGATAATTCGATATGATCTAAAGGAAGGCCACAGGTTTTGTATATTTCTTTACAAAGGGAAATGGCGGCTTTTAATTCATCCTCAACTTGATCGGGAGTACAGTAAATATGAGCGTCGTCTTGGGTAAATTCTCTGACTCTCATAAGTCCATGTACTTCTCCTGAGCTTTCATATCGATGAACTACTCCTAGCTCACCCATTCTGATAGGTAATTCTTTGTAGGAATGGGGATTACTTGAATAAATAAGCATGCCTCCATCACAATTCATTGGTTTGATGGCGTATTGGGGAGTATCTGAATCAGATGTTTTGGCTAGATACATTTTATCGATGAAATTTTGCATATGGCCACTTTGTTGCCAGACGGGAATAGTAAGCATTGTTGGAGTTTTTACTTCGACATAACCTTTGTCTTTGTGAATTTGACGCCAATAGACAACTAGATTTTGATAGATTTGATATCCCAATGGGTGCCAAAAAACAAAACCTGGACCTTCCTCGTGAAATGAAAATAGGTCAAGAGATTTGCCAAGTTTTCGATGATCTCTCTTTTTGGCTTCT
>JAKQLF010000271.1 GCA_029567325.1 Bacteroidota bacterium
ACGACGCTCTTCCGATCTGAAAATCCTATTAATAAAATTATAAATGTAATCTGTTGCTTTAAGTGGTACATATTATTTGTTTAAGATGTTATTAAATTGACATTACCATTTTGGCTTGATTCCTGGTGAATAAGGATAAGATAGAATTTTGTAATAATTTACATCATTTGGTGGTGGTATGATTCCTTTCGGAAAAGGCAACAGTGACCTTGACTGAAAATAAGCCAAACACGCATCTCTCCACCATTGTGCTTCCTTACTTTGGATGTTCAAATGGTCGCGTACAGAACGAAAAGTTTCCTTATCAACCATACCTTCTACTAAGTCCCATTTTGACTTCATTTCTATCACCTTTGAAACGCCTTGATCATATTTAGATACTAATTCTTGCCACACATTTCTACCAGATTTTAGTTGGTGCGTCCAAGGCACTCTATGAAACCATAATAGGAATTCGTCAGGACAAGTACTTAAATTTCCGTATAACTTTTGTACTTCAGAATGATATTGGGATAGTGCATTTGTACCTGTGGTTTTCCTGTCAAAACCGATGCTGTCTTGATTGGCTTTGTGGTAGTAAACAGATGTCCAATCCGCTCTAAATAGGCTATCTACCCAAGGTCCGGGACCAAAATGATGACCTTCAGCCATGATATGATGCAAACCAAGCGGCGTCATATAATTGACACAAGTTTCATGCGAATGCTCTAGTAAAGAATTACTTACTTCAGCTACCTTTTTGTCATGATTAGGAAAAGTAGCAGCAGTCCATTCTTTAAAAATACTGCTTGCATCATGAGACGGATTCCAAGCCAATTTTCCAAAAGCATACCAATCTGCTTGTCCAAAAAGATTGCCGGTCCAATTGAATGCTGTACCGATATTGGCCACGCCAGCAATTCCAGTGATTTTATAATCATGGGTAGAGCCATCAATTATTTTTGCTACAGTCGAGCCTTTACCTTTTACATAAGTATCAGATTGAAGTACTTCTCCGTACATTTTTGCCAATCCTACTAAATGGGTTCCTTGTCCAAGATATTCTTTGGTAATTTGCAATT
>JAKQLF010000393.1 GCA_029567325.1 Bacteroidota bacterium
CCCAAGGTTCACCTTCAATATTAGAAACGTATATTAGGTCTGTTTTAGGATCATAAATTACTGCTTCAACTGTAGTAAAAACAGTATCAGACTCCCATAGTTTGGTAAGTTTATAAGACTCCACAGGCATTTCTTCCTTTACTTCTTTTTGCTCATTCTTACATGAAAAAGTAAATACGCCTGCGGCCATCATGAATAAAATAACTTTTTTCATCTTTAGTATTAAAACTTTTTGTGGATAAATTTAAACGATCAATATTACTGAATTTTATCAGTACTTCCCCTTCATGATCTTACAAAATGATGTTATTCCTTACCATTTTCTACTTTTTCAAAAATAACCCTTCTTTAACACCTGGTTTGGACGGAAAAAAATGGGATTTTGTCTAATTTTACCTCTTGTAGGTTGTATCTTTTTAAAACAAAATATATGTTTGAGATTGGATCAACCCTCACTTACCCAACCAAATTTATTTTAAAGAACGGTCAATCTGGCCATTCAAATCATGATGTATAATTTTATAAGATGAAACAACTTGTATTTTTTGCTTTCTTCCTTTTTACCGTGAGCTTGATGGCTCAATCCATTCAAAATAATCCGGGGTCCAATCACGGAAACAAGTTTGAACAACTTGGAACCACATTGCCAACGCCAAATACTTATCGTACCGCAAGTGGTGCGCCAGGAGAAGACTATTGGCAACAGCAAGTAGACTACGATATCAAATGTGAGTTGGACGAAAAAAATCTTGTTTTAAAAGGACAGGAAATGATTACGTATCATAATAACAGTCCGGACGCATTGTCTTATCTGTGGTTACAGCTCGACGAGAACCAACACAGTACGGTAAATAACGCAAATTATCAAGACAGGAGCACCATGCCAAGGTCAGCAAGCGACCAAATGCTTGATGCTGCTGATTATAGAAAAACAGATAATGGTTATGGTTTTATTCTTGAGAAAGTAACAGATAGTGCTGGTAAACCCCTCAAATATGTTGTCAACAAAACCATGATGAAGATAGATTTGCCGGAACCGCTCGCTCCTGGAAAAAAATATGTCTTCAACATCAAATGGCATTATAAAATAGTTGACCGTATGGATAACTATAAATTTCAAGATGCGCGTGGTGGTTATGAGTATTTTGAAGAAGACGATAATTATATTTTTACCATGGCACAGTTTTATCCACGACTTTGTATGTACAACGATGTTTTGGGTTGGCAAAATCATCAATTTACTGGAAGGGGTGAGTTTACCGTTTGTTTTGGTGATTTTAAAGTAGAAATGACCGTTCCTGCAGACCACATCGTAGGTGGTACTGGAGTATGCAAAAACTATGGCAAAGTTTTATCAAAAACCCAGATGACCCGTTACAAACAAGCCGAAAATGCTACAGAACCTTTGGTCATCAAAACACTTGATGAGGTAAAAGCCGGGGAAAACACCAAAGCTACTGCTAAAAAAACCTGGGTTTTTGAAGCCAAAAATGTCCGTGATTTTGCTTGGACTTCCTCCAGGAGATTTGTCTGGGATGCAATGCCTGTTACCATAGAAGGCAACAAAGTGATGTGTATGTCTTTTTATGCCAAAGAGGCTTACCCTATTTACAATATGTTGTCTACTAAGGCGGTGGCTCACACTATAAAAACTTATTCTGATTTTTCAATTCCTTACCCATATCCTACGGCTCAAAGTGTAGAAGCCGCCAATGGTATGGAATATCCTATGATTTGTTTCAATCCGGGAAGAGCATTGCCAGATGGATCATACTCTGAAGGCTCAAAAAATGCCGCAATTTTGGTAATCATCCACGAAGTAGGCCATACTTTTTTCCCCATGATCGTCAATAGCGATGAACGCCAATGGACTTGGATGGATGAAGGTTTGAACAGCTATTTACAATATCTTACCCAAGAACTTTGGGACAACAAATTCCCTTCTGATGAAGGGCCTGCCTATTCCATTGTAGATTATATGAAAATGGATAAAAATCAATTGGAGCCCATTATGACCAATTCTGAAAACATCGTACAATTTGGAAACAATGCTTACGCCAAGGTGGCAACAGGACTCAACATATTGAGAGAGACCATCGTGGGCAGAGAATTATTTGACAATGCTTTTAGAGAATATGCCAGAAGGTGGGCGTTTAAACATCCTACACCAGCTGATTTTTTCCGAACCATTGAAGATGCAACTGGTGAGGACTTGGACTGGTTCTGGAGAGGGTGGTTTTACTCTACTGATGCTTGTGACATTGCCATCGATACCATCAAACACGCAGTACCAGACATCACGGCTGTACCTAGAAGAACAGAAGATACCATCGTAAAAGTTGCCTTGGAAAGACCTTACGTTAATGAATTTGAAGACATTTCTAAAATAAGAAATAAAGAGGATAAAAACATCAAATTTGTGGTTGATCAAGATACTTCACTACAAGATTTTTATTATAAATACGATCGTGGCTTAGTCGCTTATGACACAACAAAATACGACCGTTTATTGAAGGCAACCCAAGAACCAATGGGTGAAGATGGGGCAAAATATGAGGGAAAACACCTTTATGAGATTTCATTCAGCAACAAAGGTGGACTGATGATGCCAATCATTATACAATGGGAATATAAAGATGGAACCAAGGAAATAGAACGCATTCCTGCACAAGTGTGGCGAAAAAATGAAAAGGCCTTGGTCAAAACTTTCGCTAAGAATAAGGAAGTAGCTTCTATTACACTTGATCCATACAAAGAGACCGCCGATATCGATGAGTCAAATAATGTCTGGGGTAAAGAAATGCCCGCTTCTCGTTTTGAATTATTCAAAAATAAAAAAGGAGTCAAACCAGCACCAAACAATAATCCTATGCAGAAGGCCATGCAAAAAGATAATGGAAGGGCTTAGCAATTGCTTAATTTAAACTTTACAAAAAAATGAGATCGCACGAAATTGATTACTGGATACATGGGGAAGAAATGCAATTTGTAGAAATTGAATTGGACCCCAGTGAAACCGTTGTCGCAGAACCTGGCTCTTTTTTAATGATGGATGAAAGCATTGAAATGCGCACCATTTTTGGAGATGGGTCAGGTAATGAAGGACAAGGTGTATTGGGTAAATTGATGGGTGCTGGAAAACGTATACTTACGGGAGAAAAACTCTTCATGACCAGTTTTACCAACCAAGGTTACGACAAAGCAAGGGTCTCTTTTGCTTCTCCATATCCTGGTAAAATCATCACCATCGATCTTACTAAATATCAACATAAAATCATTTGCCAAAAAGATGCTTTTTTATGTGCTGCAAAAGGCGTTTCTGTAGGTATAGAATTTAGTAAAAAACTTGGTAGAGGCTTTTTCGGTGGAGAAGGATTCATCATGCAAAAATTGGAAGGCGATGGCTTGGCTTTTATGCATGCCGGTGGTTACATTTATGAGCGGACTTTAAAAGCTGGAGAACATTTGCGTGTTGATACAGGTTGCCTGGTGGCACTAACACAAGATGTAGATTATGATATCACATTTGTAGGAGGTATAAAAAATACCTTATTTGGTGGGGAAGGTGTGTTTTTTGCAAGCCTCATCGGACCTGGTAAAGTATGGGTACAAACTTTGCCTTTTTCTAGATTGGCCGACCGTTTGGTGGCTCATTCTGGTGGTTACAATAGAAAAGGTGAAGGTTCTGTACTTGGTGGACTCGGCAATATTTTGGATGGCGACGGATGGTAAGGCCTTAAATATTAACTCTTCAATAAAATGGAAGAAGATCAAGATCGGGCTGAATCAAATAGCGGGTTATTAGAAAAAACGGCAAGGACTTTCAAATGGTGGAATAACTTGTCAACATTAAATGCCGAGGATCCTTTCTGGCTTGGGGGTTTAAAGATATTAGTACGCTTGGTTGGCATACTTATTATGCTCGCCTTATCTCCTTTGGTCTTACTGGGAATGCTCTTTGCAATTATTGGCGCCATGTAAAAGATGAGTAGGTCGTCTATCTTTTATTGGTTCTTGTGCATCTTTACTTTTTGTCTGCACCAAGTATTTCAGAAATTTGCGCACATAACCATGCCATTTCTAGACCAATATTTGGACCCTTTTTGTGCTATTCCTATTTTGTGCGGAGCGCTTGTTTTTGAAAGGAATTATTTTTTTTCTCGGACTCAAAAAACTGCTCCCAATTATCGCCTGCCTCTTTTTGATACAGTCATCATATGTGGTGCTTTGTCATTGTTATTTGAGCTGGGTTTCCCTCAGATATCTACATTGTTTTTTTATGATCCATATGATTTTCTAGCATACCTTGCTGGCATGATTTATTTTTACTTTTTTATCAACCCTGGAAATGAAAAATCAAACCGTGGTTTTGGCAACCTCCAATAATGTTTTATAAATCGTCTCTGCGGTAAAGTTCCAATCAAAAACCTTGAGCCTTTCTTCGCCTAGAAGGACCATCTTTTGTACCAATAGTTTGTCATTTGCTATGCGCTCCATTGCAACACAAATATCGTTTACAGACTGAGGATCAACGAGTAAAACAGCTTTGCCACCTACTTCAGGCATCGAAGAAACAGACGATGTTATCACTGGAATTCCTGCTGCAAAACCTTCTAAGATTGGTATTCCAAAACCCTCGAAGAAAGAGGGATATACCATTGCAACCGCTCCTTTCAAAATGTGCATCAGTTGGTTGTCCTTGATCTGCTGTAAATGAATTACACCTTCTGTTTGGAGCATTTTGGCAATTTCTTCTGTTTTCCATGCCAATTTACCAATGATTACCAATTGATGACTTTTGTTATTGCGCTGAGAAAATTGGATGAATGCCTTGATGAGATTGACAATGTTTTTCCTTGGATGCAGCGCTCCCACAAAAACAAAATATGGCCGTTCTGCCAATTGTTTAACAGTAGACAAAGCAACTTCGCTTTCAATCCATACATTTTCCCTCGTCGGCAGAGCATTGTATGCAACGGATATCTTATTGGATGAAACTTGCATATTATTGATAACATCCCTTTTCACAAATTCTGAAACCGTGATGATTTTATCTGCCCTTGCCAAATATTTGGGCATGAAAACTTTATAAAACCAAAGGTAGTCCCATCGCAACCCTTGTGGAAAACTCATATATGCCAGGTCGTGACAAACCAAAAGCGTAGGCGTTTTTGTACTTAAGCTTAAAAAGTTATCTGCACTATAAAAGACGTCTATCTGGTGCTTCCTTAGCGCTTTGGGCAGAAGCCATTCAAACCATAAAACAATGAGGATTGGATGTCGGGTTGCCAATGGCACCAATACTCCCTTTATGTTTGGAAGATTGAGAAAAGAGGTATCAAAAGGTCTATCAAAAAACAAAATAAACTCATCTTCAGGGTGTTGTTTGGCCATGCTTTGCACCGTTTCAAACAAATACCTGGCAATTCCTTCGAGTCTGTCAGATTGTAGGAGTCTAGCATTTACTCCTACTCTCATTATAAGTTTACTTTTTGACTTATTTTTTTGGATAGGTCTTCAAAAACGTCTTTGGATATTTGTGGCCGAGATTTAGAAAAATTGATATCCCCCAAAGTATTGATTGGTACAAGATGGATGTGGGCATGTGGTACTTCTAGTCCAATTACAGATACTCCTATCCGATTGCATGGAATAACTTCTTTGATTGCCTTCGCTACTTTCTGAGCAAAAACCATCATTTCGCCCAACATAGCTTCATCCAAATCAAAGATATAGTCAACTTCTTTTTTTGGAACTACCAAAGTATGACCTTCCACCAATGGATTTATATCCAAGAATGCAAAAAACTGGTCGTCTTCTGCAATTTTATAAGAAGGAATATCTCCATTGATGATTCTGGTGAAAATCGTCGCCATGTCCTAGTCCAATGATATGTCTAAAATCTCAAACTTGATTTCTCCTGCTGGTGTGTGAACTACGGCAATATCACCGACTACTTTGCCAAGTAAACCCTGACCGATCGGCGAGTTAACAGATATTCTTTGTGTTTTGAGATCTGCCTCTGTTTCAGAAACCAATTTATACGTGACGTTTTTGTTGGTCTTGATGTTTTTCATCGTCACAGATGACAATATGGTGACAGTAGAATTATCCAACTGGTCTTCACTGATGATTCTCACATTTGCCAAAGCTTTTTCCATATCATTGATCTTGAGCTCGAGCATGCCTTGTGCATTTTTGGCTGCATCATATTCTGCATTTTCAGACAGATCGCCTTTTTCTCTTGCTTCTGCGATGGCCTTAGCTGCATCGTCTCTACCTTTGGTTTTTAATATATCTAACTCACTTCTGAGTTTATCATAACCCGCTTGTGTCATGTATGAAATGCCTGACATTTTATCTAGTTTACTACTTTATTTAAATAAAAAAAAGAACGTTTCTGTCTTGTAGGATAGAAACGTTCTCATTGTTTTACGGCGCAAATATAATTATTTTCTAGTTATATCTGGCTATTGTTTTTTGTTCTTAAACGGTTCCTTTATTTGGAACAGGGAACATGGTTGTAATGTTCTGTTATCCTTTTTGATAAGTGTTTTAGTGTCAATGATTAAAACACAAATCTCAAACTCAAATTGTGTGTTCCTCTGAAAGGATTGGTTGCTCTGTAAGCATAGTCGATTCCAAATTTCTGGTCAGCCCCCTTTGATAAAGGAAGTAAAATGGATGCTCCCGCTGAAACTCCAGTGTAAACATCGTTTTGAAATGCTGATCCCGTTTGTTTTAACGTATAACGGTACCCTCCTCTGAGCATAAACATATCCTTGAAGGAAAACTCCATCCCGCCTCCTATTTCATCTCTTGCAAAGGTGTTGGATGTAAAATTTCCCATTGCACGCAAAAATGTTTTATCTGCCAAATACCAATCATAAGAAATGCCTATATTGAGCAACGAGGGTAATTGAAACCCTTCTGAACGCTGGTAGTATGTAAGATTATATTCATTACCACTGACACTCGGATCTACATTTGGACCTTGAAATGCTAAACCTTGTCCACTAAACTTCATTGGAGAGCCGATATTTCTGAGTGAGATACCCAACCTGAAGTTTTCTTTATCGCCTGAAACATATTGCACACCTGCATCAATACTGAAGCCAAAAGCTGTGATATCTGGGAGTGCTTCTGAAACGCCTCTTACCAAAAGACCTACGGATATCTTATTTGCATACATGTAAGAATATCCCAGACCAATATTAAAAAAGTTTGGAGAAAATGTACCTCCCGTTCCTTCTGGTTGATCACTTGTAGTCACTTGTATATCACCAAAAGATAGAGACGAAATACTAATTCCAAAAGTGCCGTTGCTTCCCATTTTGGTTGCATAACCCCCTGAGTTGAGCTGCAAGCCTGTACCTTCAAAAATTCTATTGTTGGCCAACAAAACTTCACCCTTCAGTATACGACTTAGGCCAGCAATATTGAGATTCATAGCTTCTACACCCATCACTGATGAGGTATTCAAACTATGCAATCCACTACTTCGCGCCCACGGATTGAATAATAGTTCAGCAGCTCCTGACTCCCCTTGTCTATCAGGATTTCCCCCAATTGCAGAAAAGCTCATCAACGTGCTAAAGATTGCTATAAGTAAATTTCTCTTCATGTCTTGTTTTTTCTTCGTGCTTATTTGCTTATTTGCTTATTTGCTTATTTGCTTATTTGCTTATTTGCTTATTTGCTTATTTGCTTATTTGCTTATTTGCAAAATCTCTCCGAGATTTTGCAAAGTCCACATTCTGCAGTTATGCAGTTCCGCAATTCAGCAGCTCTGCAGTTCTACAGTCCCGTAGGATCAAACTTCCTATTCACCCCAAACCATTTAATCGTGCGCTCCTCGCCCAATTCTGGTGCCAGCACATGAATGAGATACACCCCGCTCGATACGGGAATACCTACCGCATTTTTCATATCCCACTCAATCGAAGCATTGATTTGGCTTCTTCCATTAGCAGGATTGCTTCCCGCTTTGTTGCTTGGTCTCTCCTCTCGATTGAACTTCCTGATGAATTTACCGTCCAGACTATAAATAGTCACAATGGCCCTTTCTGGCAAGTTGGTAATCTTGATAGTGTTTGCAAACTGGTTACTTTCATAAGCACTATAAGCATAATATGGGTTTGGCACAGCCCTTACATTTGCAAGAGCCCCTTCGTATTCTTCTTGTTGTAATTCTTGTACCCCCTTACCAGTAAATTCAAATTCGTAAGAAGGTAAGTCCCCAACAACATCACACCTTTTTATTTGTGCAACATCATTAATGACCCTTTTTCTACTGAATGGATTAGTTACTCTGAGGCTTACCTTAAGTTCTGAAGGAATCAACCCTTCTGCTACTGATAACATTGGGGTTGTCGTCGAACCAAAAGATGCTGCTGTCCATGTTACCAAGGAAAGCGGATCGATTTTTCTAGTGATTATGGTTCCTTTTGCTAATGCCGTTCTAAGAATTTCACATCCATCGTATTTTTGTCTTGTCACATAAATATAATGTTGTCCTCCCAAAGGAATCTGCAATGGAAGGGCTCCTGTTCTGGTAGAAAAAACCTGCCCGCTTGGATTGTAGATCATATCAGATCCAATTGTCGGTTGATCTAAAAAGCTCGCATTGGCTCCACTAAAGCTACTGTTTTCTCCAAAGAAAATATTGAGTCTTTCTCCTGTTTCTACGTCTATTGCATAACCTGGAAAATAACTTAATCCTGGAGGAACTGACGTATCTGGATTACCATTTTTGTCAACAGATGTTTGACTTCTTACCTCCAGCATTTTAGAAGCGCCAACAGTTGGTGCCATTGCTGTATTATAATAATCCGGACTTGATGTTTCCACCACTATGCATCTGCTCCACAAATCCTTATTGGGAGTAAATACGATGTCCACATTATTCAGATCCTTGATGAATAAGCTTCCCAATCTGTTGTTTAATAAAAGACCGTGACCTCCACCGTCTCTCCACGCTGGTGAAAGATAAAAAGGAAATTGATCTGCTGTTGGTACTAAATATCTAGCTGTTGCAAATGGGAAAAACCAACCTGGGCCCATTTTTGAAAGGGTGTTTTTGGGGTCAAGCGAATTATTGGGCTCAACTGGTTCCAAACCACTTTGCGGAAATAATTGTCCACCAACGGTATTGCCTGATGACAGCGCATTAAACCATTGTTTCGTGTCATCTTTATAGTCAAACGTTTGACCAACTGCACCATTGGTTGTTAAAGGGTTTGAACCAGTCTGACCAACTTGTGCCAACTCTATAGAAAATCCCTTTTTGTAAATGACTTGCTCATTGATCTTTTCTATAGTTGTCTCTGAAGCTACAATCTCTCCAGTATTTAACTCTGTAAGTCTCCATTTAGCTCCCGGTTTCAATGCACAAACAGCATTGGTATTATCAAATTCTCCAACTATATCCAACTTGTATTTGCCATCTGTAACTTCAAATGGGTTGAAAATTTTGACGCTGATTGGTGCTGCACCTTCCTTATATTTTACTTTGCCGTCAGCTCTACCGCCAATAATTGCCTCTGCCTCGCCGTCCGCAAGTTCAATAAATCCATTGCCACTTCCTTCACCAGACAACCTTGTCACCTGTGCCCCTTCTCCATACGCAGCATTGAGCGTGGAATATACGATTGGTCTAGGCGTGAATGAACTTACTTTTACGTTTCTTCTACCTTCAAGATATGGTGTTCTTTGACCCAACACTGATCTGGGGTCAAAGTTGCTGAAGTTATTGTAGGCATAAGCTAAAACCATAAAATGGTATGGCTTATGGTTGACCAAACTTCTATCTCCCGTAGCGAATTGATCTTCTACTACTCTGAAAGTGTTCTGAATTCCCCCATCTGACCCTTGAACCATTCTGGTAAAACTCCAGACAGCTTCATTGTTGCTTCCCGGAAGTGGGTTGGGCTCAGACTTCCAATTAAATATTTCTGCAACGTTATTCGCTACATCTGTTTGATAGATCAATCTTGCCTTAGAAATATCACTCAATTCTTGGGCAGTAACACCTCCATCAGACAATTGGTAAATTTTATATCCTTCAAATCTATAAAGTTTGTCCTGAGCAGTTTCAGGAGCTTTGAGATCCACTTCTTCATACCTCAAGGATGCGTTGTTTGATGCATTTGCATCATTGCTCAATGCAAGTATGATTTCTTTATCCAATTCTACTCCGCAAACATCAGGTGCATCTGGCCCATCTGTGATGTCAAAACAGTTGTTGAATAAGGACTGAGCAATATCGTCCGCATTTTGAAGTCTTGAAATATCCGGACATGGATAATCCATATCTGGAACAAATACGACTCCGATGATCAATTCGTTGGTTGCGCTTGGTTGCAAAATTAGTGGTCCTGTCGCTTGAAGTGTTCTTCTGTCCCCATTTGGTAAATTTGAAGTACACATTGACCATCCATTTGATCTTTCTGGTGTGTCTGGAAACACGTATTTTACAGTATCTCTACTTCCTGGATTATATCCTGAACCACCGAAAGTAATCGCCTCTCCTGTTTTCCACAAACCCCTGATGTTGTTATAAAACTGCTGGTCTTGTCCGACAGGGTCTGTTGTAGCTGCAGGAGGAGAGTTGACACCTGCATTATTTGTATAAATAAAAGAAGTCATTCCTAATTCTACCAAGGTATCCAATTCTCCTGTTTGTGGGATTGGATCCCTCAAAAGTGGCTTTCCATTGGCATCTTTAAGAATTTCTCCTGTTTGCTCGTTTCTCACGAAAACTTTTGGTCCTCTAGGACCTCTAAAATAATCAACACCCAGTGCTGGAATCCTAGTACCGTAAGTGTTTACACCACCCGTACATGTTGTTCCTGTTTGTCCATCTTGAGCATCTTCATTATAAACATAGGCCATGCTTCTTCCGACATCACAACCTACATAGTCGTCTGTAAAACATCCCAAATCTGGGTCTACCCACATGGCAAAATAACAGTCAACCAAGTCTTCGTTTGCTTTATTGATCAACTTGTACCTTTGGAAAGTCATGTCGTTTATTTCATCATTAGTAGAATATCCAAAGGCTTGTACTTGCACTTCCATTTGAATGGCACTACCAGAGGTGAGTCTATGCGGCCCACCATTATCATTATACAACCAGAAGATCATTTCATCTGGTACGAGTTCTTTTGCTTTCGTTCTATTTTCTGGTCCGCAATCCCTGATTTCAATGTTTGGAAAGTCACCATCGCAAGGATCATAAATTCCGTCTTCGTTTTCGTCCCAAAATGCACCTAACGTCTGATTAGGTAAATCAAAGTTGTATTTTTCTCTCCAATAAGGGTTGCCCTTTCCTGGCCAATATTTGACCCCATCTGGAATGGAATCACAATCATAGGGCGTGCCTGCTGTTCTGGCGGCTTCAAATGCATTATTGTGCCTACTTACATCTGTTGCAAAAACCGTAAAAAATCGGTCCCAATTTCTACAATCATCCGCTTCAGTAGCACCAGCTTCATCAAGAGGTCCTGGATACCAGTCATAACTGCCCGTCAAAGATCTATATGTTACACCTGCCAACTTAACGTTGCCAGATCTGTCAACTCCTCCAACCCAAACACCACCTGCAAAGATCGCAGAAACCGGTAGTTGTCCTTCTGCTGGTTTGGGAACAATGTATAAACCATCATTCTTGTTCCACCAAACATCGCCTCCTGTTGTCAATCTGGCTCTTACGTTATTGACTTGTTGATCAATCTCCGCAACACCTGGCTGACAATTAGCTCGTAAATGGGTGGTCGTTCCGTTACCCTTCAACTCTGCTTCAGGGCCTTTTCGAGCGATTGCACTAGTAGATAATAGCGTCAGAAAACAAAATATTGTATATAATTTATTCATCCTTAAAGTACCTTTCTATATTTTAAAAATCAAAAGTGAGTCCCAAATACATTCTTCTTGGGAAGAAAAAATTTCCTGGTGAAAGTAGCCCCCAACTATAAGCATCCAGAAATGCATCTATACCTCTATTGGTATTGATGACGTCGTCTACTCTATCTTGACCAAGCTCCGATAATAAATATCCATCATTGTCTGGGGAACCTGTAGCACCATAAACACCTTTCACATTTTTCGTATTGAGCAGGTTTTGCACCCTGAAATATATGTTTGCATTCAAAGGTCTTGCGTCCTTGCTTGGTTTGATGGTTATTCTTTTATCTGCTCTTAAGTCAACATTAAATGTCCATGGCAATCTAGACCCATTGAGTTCTCCTACAAAACCAGAACCTCCATATTGTGATGGAATTTGATTTCTTGTGTAAGGTCTACCAGAAACTGCAAGAGTCGTAAATGTTATACCTGCATTTTCAAATATCTTTAACCCTCCAATTACTGGACCATCATAATTTTTTCCACTTGCATATCTGTAATCAACAACAGCAGTTACCCTGTGTCTTTCATCAAATGAAAGTGGTACTAAGTTTCTGATTGGTCCTCTTGTATTGATGTTTCTAGAAGAATTGGCATCAGATCCTGATCCATTGGCAAATTGCAATGTGTAGGTAAGGTTTAATTCTAAGTTTTTAGTTCTCCTTCTATCAAATTGAAAAGTAAAGCCCGTTACGTTTCCAAAGTCAAGGTTACCATAAGATTGGTAATTATTGATTGGTGAGGGTATATTGGCAAACGCTCTCCTTTGTATGAGGTCTTTCATTTCTTTTTGGTAGCCTGAAATCTTCATAGAAGCATCTTCAGAAATTTTTTGTTGGAAGCCCACTTCATAATCTATTGTTCTCACCGGTCGGAGAGCTGGGTTATTAGCTGCTGTTCCACTGGCTCCGATATTTTCAAAGTAGAAATAATCCAATGCAGTCATGATTACATTGGATTGAGGTCTTTGATATAAAACATCGTAGTGAGCAAAAAAGCCAGCTTCCTCAGAAATTGGGAATGAAAATGCCAACCTTGGCATTACATTAAATTGTGGCTTATAATCATCAAATGAAGTATTGATGTCAAAATCTGGA
>JAKQLF010000305.1 GCA_029567325.1 Bacteroidota bacterium
AAAAAGTTAAAGACCTGGTATCATGCTGATGTCAGGTCTTTTCATTTTACAATGGTTCAGAAGTAATTTTAAGTGTATCTGGAGACGAGTGATGAAAGATGTAAGATGGGAAATGTAAGATGTAAGATGAGAGACGAAAGATCAATAAACGTCAACAATTTATAAATGGTAAGAAGGAAACATCTGTAAATCCTACATTGATAAAACTCTAAATATTTATATCCTTGACTTTTCTCACCACATCCCAAGTATGGTCCGCCAATAAATTTACCTCAGCTATGAAATGATAAGGCATTTTCTGTCCCCATTCCTCGGGTGATATAAGCGAAATAAGGTAACTGTCTTCTGCTTTTTCATATAAAAAATAGGTCTCTCCTACTACTGGTTTTACACCACAATCCGCCTTATAAATCAATTCAGAAATATTGATGCGATCGTGGATCTGTTGTGCTTGTTTGATGAGGAGTTCTACCTGATCTTTGATTTGTGTGAGTTGATTGCCCGTCTGCTGATACATGGCTTTCATCGCATTACCTTTGGTTTTACCTTTGTCCAATGGTTTGATGATGGCACTGCCTACATGATGTGCGTAGGGCAACAATCCAGGATTTTCAGTAATTTTATCCTTGCTGATAGGGTTGAAAAAAAATTCTTTATCCAGGTTGTTTTCAGATTCCATTTTTATATTTAAGTCAATTCAACATATTCAACAATTTCTAAACCATAACCAATGAGACCCACTCTTTTGGTACTGCTATGATTTGAAATCAATCTTATTTTTTCAATGCCGAAGTCTCTCAAGATTTGAGCACCAATGCCAAAATCTCTTTGTTCGTCCGCCACATTTCCCTCTTTACCTTGGCTTTTTTTATGAATGTCCATCAATTTTTGGATAATGGATTCATTCTTTTCGCCATGTCTCATATAGAGTAACACTCCCCGCCCCTCTTTGTTGATCATTTTGAGTGCATTTGTGGTTGCTTCAGAATAACCTTCAAACAACATTCCCAAAATATCACCAGTTTCTGTGCTAGAATGAACTCTTACCAAAGCAGGTTTGCCATCATCAAAAGTCCCTTGTGAGAATGCGAGATGTATGTCACCCGTGGTCAATTGTTTAAATGCCGTTACATCAAACACCCCATAAGCAGTCGTAATTTGTGTCTTATATTCTGCTTTGATGATGCGCTCAGTGGCCATTCTGTATGCAACTAAGTCTTTGATGCTGATGATTTTGAGATCAAATTTGCGAGCGACTTTCAACAACTCTGGCATTCTTGCCATGGTTCCATCTTCATTGAGAATTTCAACCAAAACACCAGCTGGATAAAAGCCCGCCATGACAGCTAAATCTACAGCAGCTTCTGTATGCCCAGTCCTTCTTAAAACACCGCCTTTTTTTGCAATCAAAGGAAAAATATGTCCAGGACGTGCAAAGTCCGCAGCTTTGATTTTCTGGTCTGTAATTGCCTTGATGCCTGTGGATCGATCATAAGCAGAAATACCTGTACTACAACCATGACCAATGAGATCAATGGAAATGGTAAATGCCGTATGGTGAATGGCAGTATTATCCTTGACCATCAATTCCAATTCCAATTCTTTGGCTCTTTCTTCCTGGATGGGTGTACAAATAAGGCCTCTACCGTGCGACGCCATAAAGTTGACAATTTCTGGAGTGGTCACTTCAGCCGCACAAACAAAATCACCTTCATTTTCTCTGTCTTCATCATCCACTACAATGATGACTTTTCCATTTTTGATATCCTCAATAGCCTCGGGGATCGTACTTAATTTAATTTTATCTTCCATCAGTAAAGAAACTAATAAACGTCAATCTTGTTTAAAATCGACACAAAAATAGAATTTAATTTTGCAACACTTGTTTCCCAGCTAAATTTATCTTCCACAAAGCCTCTTGCCTTCTTTTTGATATTCAAATAAATCTCATCGTCTCTAAGTAACAAATGAATGGCAGATGCCATTTCTTGTATTTGATCTGCAACCAGGATGTGGTCACCATTTTTTGCTCCAATGGCTTCATTGACCGAGGTAGTCGTCACACAGGGAATGCCCATAGCCATCGCTTCAAGGATCTTATTTTGTTGGCCTGTGCCATTGAAAAGTGGTGCAACCAAAACTTTACCATCTTCATAAGCAGCTCTGATGTCTTCTCGCCAAGGTTTCACGTCCACAAATTCATTTTCCAAGGCCCATACTCTGGCTGCAGGTCGCGCACCTGAAAGTAAGATTTTTAAATGGATCTTATATTTCTGATGGTATAACTTGGCGATCTTATTGACCAAAATCTCTGCTGCTTCCACATTGGGCAAATAGCCTAAATTTCCGACAAAAACTACATCATAAACTGGCCCTCGACCCGTTGCTTTAAAAAAGGTAGTATCGATGCCATTTGGAATCACATGCACTTTTGACCTATTGCCGACATTGATGATGTTCATATCGGCCTTACTGATGATGGTATAGGCAGTAAATTTTTCTGAAATTTTAAATTCATAGCTCAAGACCTTCTGACTTTCAAATTTATACAACAATTTCATCAGTCCAGTCGTCGTCGCTGCACGGCGTTTCATACCCACGCCAAAAGCGTCCATAAAATCTAATACAACGGGCACATTTAAATTTTCTGCATATGGTGCCATGCGAATCAACTGACAATAAATCATGTCTATGTTGAATAATGCTACTTTGGCTTTGATATCTTTTTGAATGTCCCGATGGTAAAGACAAGAAACTTGCAATGGCAATGACGAAGCAAAATTTCTTACCAGATTGATGCCATAATCTACTTTGTCAATCTTATAATAATAAACTTCTTTACAAAAGCTTTTCACTTTTTCATATTCGTCTGGTTCTGGTAACGTGTCGGAAATTGAGAATAAATAGATGTCACAATAATCTGACAAGTACCTGATTTGGTGGTATATGCGCAACTTATCACCTCGCTCGAGTGGATAGGGAAAACGTGATGTAAGAATGCCAAGTTTCAATTTGTTTCTTTTGCTAGTGGGTGATGTGCAAAAAAGGACATTCCATCAACTTTGGGTATTTATTACTATACCATCAATGATGAAAGCCATAATTTAAAAACGCAATAGTAAATGTAAGTGTTTTCAAAATAGGATGCAAATGTTGTCTTTTCCTCATATTCATGAAAATAAAAAATAGTCACTTTCAAAAATATGGCAAAATGCTATTGCAGGATGGCTTCGTCTTTCATTTGTGTGGCCAATTTCGCACCCAGATATTTTTCAACTGCAGCATGTACCAGATAGATCACGGGTGTTAAAAGTACTGCCATTACAAACTTGTATATATAGTTTACAATAGCAATGGCCATCACTCTACCAAAATCCCAGTCTGCACCTATATAAAACGCGATAAATAAGACGACAAAACTATCAATGAATTGGGACACCAGGGTCGATCCAGTTGCCCTAAGCCAAATGGATTTTTCTCCTGTCATTTCTTTGATTCTGTGGAATACCAAAACGTCCACCAACTGCCCAACTAAAAAAGCAACCATACTTCCAACAATGATCCACAAACCTTGCCCCATGATGCGGCTATAACTCAAATCCATATCTGCAATGGAAGTTGATGCATCTGAGGTCAGACCACTTTGGCTTTGCCACCAATCATTTGGCGGTAATCCAATGGCAAGGTAAACCATGATGAATGCGTAGACTATCAAACCAACAACCAACCAGGAAAGGAATTTGACCACCTTTTGGCCAAAATACTCGTTGATGATGTCAGTCATTACAAAAACAACTGGCCATAATAAAACTCCCGCTGTAAGGTTAAAACCAAGGCCATTGACACCAAAAATGGTAAAATCAAATGGCGTGATGCCAAATGTCTTTTCTAGTGAAAATATTTTAACCCCTATAAATTCGGCAACTAATGCGTTGGTGATGAAAAATCCACTCAAAATATAGAGCAGTACGAATGTTTTGTTTTTTAGAATGTTCATGGTTGAATGTTCAGTGCATCCTGACGGCGCGAATTGGCAAATCTTTGATCATATCTGCTTCAAATGTAAGATATTCATTTCAGCTTATTGACACATCTTTTTCATTTCCATGAAGTTTAGACAAACGTAAAAAGAGTCAGTCAATTCATAGTTGCATTTGCATCCAGCTGGGATACTAACTGAGGCTAGGACACATCTAATAATAGTATATATGTTGTTAATAAAAATTAGAGCAAGAAACTAGGTTTCTTCTACTTTTTTGCCTTGATGCAAAAACGTAGCAAAAAAAATCAAGGCTGAATTTTTTTCTTAACGCTCCCTCACTCCAAAAATACTATGCAAAAAAAACTCACTTTTGGCTTTGCTTCAATGTTTTTTTGCTGCATCTGCACCAATTCATTGGTTTGAGGTCACTTATAGTTCGAACAGTTTTTTGCACTTAACGTATTTTTGAAGTTCGTTAGCTAAAAAAAATAAGGCCGATACAAAACTGATCGAGTAGCTCAGGACCCAAGCACAGTGAATAGTGCTAGTGCGGTTTAAAAGCATTACAAAAGCCAAGTACGAGTTTTTTGTATCGGGAGGTTTTTTGGTTACTTTTTTGACGGTACAAAAAAGTGACAACCCCAGGCATAGGCAGTGGACTCATGATTTAGTAGGTTTTCTTTATTGTTTCCAATGTGATTAGGCCTACAAATCCTTACTGACGAGTTTCTTAAATTTCTTTCAGCTTAATAAGTAAATTCTTCATATAATCAAAAAGAGGTGTGTCCTAAACAGAGCGGATCTGTGGGAAGCACCAAGCAAAGTTTAGTTTAATTATTTTCCTGTCGTTGGGCTTGACCCATCATCCTTCTTTGCTTTGAAAAAGTCAATATTGTACACTGGATAACTTTCAAATCCACTTGACCACATCACCCCAATGGTATCTAATAAAGAAGTAGTCAATTTTTTATAATCATCCTTGTTTTTAACTTGATAAACAGATGTATAAACCGTATTGCCAGTATAAGTTTCCAATGTTGGCTCAACATCTTTTACTGCTTTGAGCGAAATGCTTTGGCCTTTTATAAAATCGATGCGGAGAAAATCACCCTTTTTGATGATGCCGTATCCTTTTTTGATGTCTTTAGAATTAAAGATGAATTCGAATTTTACCTGTCGGTCTTCCATCAATTCTGCAAAAACTTCCAATAAAAATCTGCCTTTATAGTAATTTTTTAATCTGTCTGGCGTGTATGTGAGTAAAGAACGCGTGATGGTATCAGTTTTTGACTTTATGTCCCATGGCGCCCTCTGATCAACAGTAAGTTTGACTCTTTCCTTTTTTGATGGAGTCTGAGTAACCGTTGAAACTCCAAATTCTCCATTGTATTTTTGGTATAAGGCATTGATAGCGCTCACAATGCTCACTTCATTGTCCAAAGACTTGATTTGATTCAGGGTTTCATAATCTTTTACCAAAACCGCATATTGTTTGGTACTATTTTCAGAAAGTCTTTTCAAACTATCTAATTCTATCAGCAATTGGGGTATTAAAAGTTGATTTTTTTGATCTTGGGCAAACTGCAGAGCTCCTTGTTTCAAAGAAATATTGGCATCCACGTGTTGAATGAGCGCAGATAGTTTGGCATCATTGGCAAAAAAAAGTTTGTTGAGTTCTTCCAATCTCAATTTTTCCGAAGCATCGATTTGATTGATGGCTTTGGGCTTTTCAAAGGGATTGATTGTTGTCTCTACGGCAATTTGCTCAGCCGGCATGATTTTATAAGTTCCATCCTTTTCCAATGTAATGGTCTGGCCAAGTTTGGTTGTAAGTGTCTGTTGTGCTAAGACTGAGTTAATTAAAAACACAGACAATGCCAAAAAAAAGCTCACTTTCAAAAGACCATACGAATTAAATGTTACTATTTTCATGGCAGCAAAGATAATAAATGTTGTGTGTTTGCTCAATATTTAGTATAAACTGAACAAATCATTCAAATCAAAAAAGCCAAATAGATCAAAACTTTAGATAAAAGTCTTTGGTAAGTTGCACGTAGTCTTGGTGGTAATCATTTTTTTCTGAATCATGGATGATGACTTGGTTTTGCATGCAATCTACTTTTTTCTTGGATAGTTCTATCAAAAGGCGCTCGATTGGTCGATCTGTTTTAGACATAACTTCGGTAATTCTTACGGGAAAGAGATTGGATCTTTCTGCGAGTTCGATCAGTCGAAGTCCCTCCAAATAAGGTAAGATCAGGGCAAATTTCCCATTGGGCTTGAGCAATCTTTGCACAGATGTCAACAATTCGCCATGAGGAAGTTTGATGGCATGACGCACATTGGCTTTGTTTTCATTGGCTGAAAAAGTGCCTCCCGTGAAAAATGGTGGATTACTGATGATGAGGTCAAAATTATCGATTGACTCATAGGAAAAATCCTGAACTGAAGAATTTACGACCATGATTTTATCTGCAAATGGGCTATTTGCTACATTGATGCTTGCGTCTATACACGCTCCATCATCAATGTCCACAGCAGTAATTTTGGTATTTTCGGCTGCTCTCTGTGCAACCATGAGTGCTATGATTCCCGTGCCTGTTCCTATATCCAAAACGTTGGAAGCACCAGTGACATCACACCATGCACCAAGCAACACACCATCTGTATTGAGCTTCATCACGCAATGGTCTTGCACGATGGAAAATTGTTTAAAATTAAATGCCGCCTTTAATTTTTCTGGACTCATAAAAGCCAATGATATGATTTATACTTTCTAAAGATAACTGTGTCATCATGAAAAACAAATTTAATATATATTATTTTAATGATGCGTTAAATTTTCTATTGTTAGTTTTTTGGTATTTTTATAATAAATGGAAAAAGTGGGGTAAATGTTTTGAAAGAGGATGTTGTGAGTTATCAGCTTTCAGTTGTCAGTTATCAGTTATCAGTTGTCAGTTATCAGTTGTCAGTTGTCAGTTATCAGTTGTCAGTTTTTATATTTGTATGATGTAACAGCCTTGCTCCTCCACGCTTTAAATAGGTCGTACCTATGGCAGGATGTATGCTTTCCTTTTTTTTATGTCCAATAGTTTGTCCCTAGCTGGACATTGTGCTTTCAACTTTGCAGAATACTACTGGCTGAAATTTGAGGGCCATTCGTGAATTCGTGGCAACTGGTGGTCAGTTTTCAGTTGTCAGTTGTCAGTTTTTATTTTTGTATGTTGTAACAACCTTGCTCCTCCACGCTTTAAATAGGTCGTACCTACGGCACGATGGATACATTCCTTTTTTTGATGTACCAATAGTTTGTCCCCAGCGGGACATTGAGATTTCAACTTTGCTGAATACTACTGCCTGAAACCTGAGGGTAATTCGTGAATTCGTGGTAACTGGTGGTCAGTTTTCAGTTGTCAGCTATCAGTTTTTATTTTTGTATGTTGTAACAGCCTGGCTCCTCCACGCTTTAAATAGGTAGTACCTACGGCACGATGAATACTTTCCTTTTTTTGATGTACCAATAGTTTGTCCCTAGCGGGACATTGAGATTTCAACTTTGCTGAATACTACTGCCTGAAATCTGAGGGTAATTCGTGAATTCGTGGTAACTGGTGGTCAGTGATCAGTTTTCAGCTATCAGATATCAGCGATCAGATTTGCTATGAGATTCTAGTCGCGAGTTTTGTTTATGCGTTTATTTGTTTATGCGTTTATGCTTATTACTAAGAACGGGCGGAATGCATTTTCCGTCCCTTCTATTCCTGCACATATCATAGTCCTTGCGTCTCTTCATGTTCCACAATACCCGAACGGCGGAAAGCATGCCGCCCCTTCCAATATTTAGCAATGTCGCAGATCCGCAGTTCAGCAATTTTGCAGTTTTGCAATTTTGCAGTTCAGCATTTCAGCAGTTTTGCATACAAACGATCATTTCAAATCATAAGAAATTTAAAAAAATTTGTTGGTGCAAACAGACATTTACTCCTATAATTTAAAATATCCAATTATGTTTGTATCGCAATAGATAATCGATGAGGAAGATTATATCCTATAATATTTGTCCGCATCTTGCCTTTATTGGAAAATTAACACCAAAATTTAAAAAACAAAAGCCATTTGTGACCATCAAATAAGCTTTTAAAAAATACAGCATATGATTAAAAATTATATTTTTGTATAGGATTACATTTTAACATTTTAATTTTCGAACCGTTAATTTTTCACATTTAAATTCCAAAACTTTATGTCAATCAAACATATTATTCGCTTTGGTCTGATTATCATCTGTTTACAAATGGTAAACGTGGCCTTTTCTCAAAATCGAGTCTCAGGAAATATAAAGGACGGCGAATCTGGTGAAACACTCATAGGTGTCAACATCATCATCAAAAATACCATCAAAGGCACTATTTCTGACCTTGATGGAAATTATGAAATGAACGTCGGTGAAGCTTTGCCCTACACTTTGATTTTTTCAATGGTTGGTTTTGAAACCAAAGAAGTTGAAGTAAACGAAGCAAATGCGGTCATTGATCTTGCCTTAGAAACCAAATCTATTCTTGCCAATGAAGTTGTCATTTCTGCCTCCAGGGTTGAAGAAAGAATCATGCAGTCACCCGTGTCTATTGAAAAACTAGACCTCGTCAGTATCAAAAACTCCACTTCTGCGGATTTTTACGATGAAGTTTTGAAACTCAAGGGGGTTACCAACAACATGGCCTCTCTTACATTCAACACCATCAATACAAGAGGTTTTGGTGGCGGTGGTAATACCAGATTTGTGCAGTTACAAGACGGAATGGACAACGCTGCACCTTTGCTCAATTTCCCAACTGGTAACGTAGTAGGTATTTCAGAATTGGACATTCGCTCTGTAGAATTGGTTCCTGGCGCTGCTTCTGCACTTTATGGACCCAATGCATTCAACGGTATTTTAATCATGCAAAGTAAGGATCCATTCCAATACCAAGGGTTGAGTGCTACTTTCAAAACAGGACTTATCGAAGGTTCCAATTACACCAATCCCTTGAATAGTGGTGCCATCAGATACGCCAAAGCATTCAATGATAAAATTGCATTCAAGATCAACTTTTCTGGATTATGGGCAAGTGATTGGAGGGCTCAAAATTACACGGACGATCGTAACTTTATTGCAGCGTCTGTTCTTAATCCAAACCTAGAACCAACACGGCCTGGAACAGCCCTATTCGATGGTCTCAATACTTACGGTGATGAAAGTTTTATCCCAGTTGCAGGTGGTTTGAGAAGAACTGGTTGGAAAGAACAAGATTTGCTAGAAAGCAACGATGCAAAAAGTTTTAAATACGATGGTGCCATTCACTACAGAATCACGGATAAAGTGGAGGCCAATGTTTCCTACAAATATGGTGCTGGTTCAACGGTTTACCAAGGTAGCGAAAGATATGCATTGAGAAATTTCTCTCAGCAATTTGCGAAATTTGAGATCAATGGTGCTAATTGGAATTTCAAAACATATGGTTCCTTTACAGATGCTGGTGACTCATACAATTTGACAGCACTTGGAGCTTTTACCAATGAAAATATATGGAGGTCAATATATAATGAACCTTTAAAACTTAATGGCCAAATACTTTTAAGACCGGACGGTAAACCATTATTACAAATTCCTGGAGGTTGGGCTGTTGCTGCAAATATTATTGCTGGCCTTCCTGGAGCTTCGGCGGCATCAGCGAAACAGGACGCCGATGCTGGCGGTTTATCAATTTATAGTGAAGCTCAGCGGCAATTTATTGCACAACAATTAGCAGGTAGTACCTTTGCAGGATTAGCTGCAGTCAATCCTGCCTTACCCTTAGTAGCAGCCAATCAATTAATTACACAAGCATCAGGACCAGCAAGACCAGCAGTTGGAAGTGATGAATTCAATCGCATTGTAAGTTTGGTAAGAGATGATCTGCTCTTTCAAAAAGGAGGTGCAGGTTTTATCGACAACAGTGCCATGTATCATACAGAAGGTTCTTACAACCTCAGTTCATTGGTCAATGACGCTGTATCTTGGCAAATTGGTGGTAACTTCAGAAGATACGACTTGTTTAGCGATGGAACGGTATTCAACGAAGATCCAGACGGCGACGGTGTGAATGAAAGGATCAAAATCAATGAATTTGGTATTTATACGCAATTATCTAAAACGATTTTGGATGATAAGTTGAAATTGACCGGTTCTTTGAGATACGACAAAAACCAAAACTTCAAAGGTCAGGTTTCTCCGAGAGTGAGTTTTGTATATTCTGCTGGTGACAATAAAGAGCACAATATTAGAGGATCATTCCAAACTGGATTTAGAAACCCAACTACCCAAGGTCAGTTTATCTATTTCCCAACTACTTCTATTTTATTGGGATCAACAAAAACAAATGCAGAACCATTTGGTATTCACAACGGAGGTTCTTACACCCTTGATTCATACAACGCCTACCTTGCGGCTTTGCAGTCAGGTGTGGAACCAGGTGTAGCAACCCAAAGATTGGAAACGATCAGCTTTGATTACATTCAACCAGAACAATTGCAATCTTTTGAATTGGGTTACCGAGGCTCCATGAATAAAAAAGTAAACATCGACATCAGTGGTTTTTACAACATTTACAACAACTTCATTGACCAAATATTTGTAGTCAATAAAAATGCTACAACTCCAAAAGCTGCTGCATTGGGTAATCCAGATCCAGTAACAGGAACAGTAAGATCTACTTTCTTTCCTTACATCAATGTACCTGCCAAGATCACTAGTTACGGATTGAATGTTGGTCTCGACGTTGCCGTTGCCAAAAATTGGAAACTTTCTCCAAACTATTCTTACAATAAGGCCAATAAAGCTGCGGCAACTGATCTTCCTGGATTTGACAACTACGATCCAGGATTCAATATGCCATTACACATGACAAATATTGCCTTGACAAATAGAAGCATCGTCAAAAATCTTGCAGGTACCATAAGCTGGAGATGGCAAGATGGTTTCTTCTTCAAGAATTCATTTGGTAGCGGAAATGTACCTTCATACAACACTTTGGATGTACAATTAAATTATTTCGTTCCTGCAATCAAGTCAGCGATAAAAATTGGCGTTTCCAATTTGTTTAATAAATCATACATCACCAATATTGGAAACCCTGATATCGGTAGAATGTCTTATGTCAGCTTTACTTACGATCAATTTGCGAGATAATTGAATTAGAAGAAATAACATAATTTATAATAAAAGAAGGCTTTGCATGTTTTGTAAGGCCTTCTTTTTTTTGGAGATTGGAGGACGGAAATCGGAGGACGGAAATCGGAAATCGGAGGACGGAAATCGGAAATCGGAGGACGGAAATCGGAAATCGGAGGACGGAAATCGGAAATCGGAGGACGGAAATCGGAAATCGGAGGACCGGGAAATCCCTTGCGATGGGCAATTGGCTGCGCCAGCAATGGGCAATTTGGCAATGGGCAAGGGGGGCAATTGGTTGCGGCAGCAATCCCTGCAATAAGCAGCGAAAGGTGCGCAATTGGCAATTTAATGGTTTAGGAAATGTTTATTTGTTTAATCGTTAATTAAACAAATAAACGATTAAACAAATAAACAGTTAAACTTTCAAACTTTATGAACTTTGCACTTTACGAACTCTAATAAATTATCTTTATTCCATGACGACACCAAACCAAGAAATTATAAAACCAATTGGCATAAAACTGGCTTTTGTGGTTTTACTTCTGTTGTTATCTGGATCTTTGGCATTTTATGAATTGAGGATGTTGTTTGTGGATCCGGCATGGGTTACATTCAATATCATCAATACGGGGAACTTTGTGATTGCTGAGCATCGGTATGCGGCGGTTTTTACACAAATATTTCCTTTGGTGGGGTTGAAGTTGGGCTTGAGTTTACACACTATATTGCTCATGTACTCGGCCTCATTTTATTTGCTTTTTTGCAGTGTTGCCTGGATTTGCTGGCAAAAATATGGGCAAGGCCAATGGGTAGTTCTTTTGGCCATGTATTTCACACTTGGCGTGAGTGACTGTTATTTTTGGCCAAATAATGAAGTACATCAAGGTATTTGTTGGATGGCATTGTACATGGCGTTTACAAATTTTCATGTGGAAAGAAATAGCATGAATGGAGGTCGACATGTCATAGCCATTGTTATCGGATTTTTAGCATTGTTTAGTCATTTATTAGTGGCCTTGCCATTTGCTTATTTTTTCTTGTACCAGTTTAGAGGGCATTACAAAAGGCAAAACAATAGTTCAGCTGTTTATGTACAGATGGTGGCGCTGAGTGCTATCATGTTGTCGAGACTTTATTTAAGTACACAAGGATGGTACGACAGCCAAAAGTTGGTAGGCGTTTCCAACCTATCTATGGAAAAAATTATGGGCGTTTTTAAATCGGGAGGATTTCAGTCCATCACGACCTTATTTACAAACAATTATATAAGCCTCAGTATTTTTTCATTGGTTGGCATCATTTATTTGCTTTACAAAAGAGCCTTTTATTTCGCCGCATCTACCCTATTCTTTGGCTGGATGACCCTTTCCTTGATATTGATCACCTACCCAGACTCTTTTGACCGATCTTTGCGCTTTTATATGGAAAGTGAGTGGATGCCGCTGACTTTGATTTTGGCCGCACCGTTCGTTTACCAAATATTGCCTAAACTAAACACGCGATGGACATTCATCCTATTGGTTTTGGTATTTGCAAGCAGACTACCCTACTTTGTCGATGCCCATTATTTTTTCAAAGAGCGATATGACAATCTGGAACTCCTCGTGCAAAGAGCAGGCCCACCCAATCAATTATTACCCATGACTTACGCAGCATCGACCCAATTTTTCATCATGCCTTGGGGTCTGCCAGTAGAAACCATGATGCTCAGTAAAATGAAAGGTCAAAAACCACAAAGAACGGTGAAAATCGTGGAGCCTGGATTTTTGGATACGATAGACACCAAACGATTTTATTATACTGGATTTAAAGCAGATAAAAAATCAGGCTTGAATGCTCAATATTTTGAATTGAGTGATAGGAGGTATGAGGAAGTGGGGCTGGAGGATTTGGAATAAAGAAATGGAACTAGAGATCTGGGTTCTGAAGGAATAGTGGTTTTTATCCTAATCTGAGACAGTAAAAAAACCTTAGATTTCTACTTGAGCTAATAATTGCCAAACAGTGTGAATTATAGATCTCGTGAGGAATAAATATATAATTTATTATACCCTAAATCATAAGTATAGAAGGACCATTTTTCTGTTTGATAAAGACAAAATAAATATCATTCTGCGCTACGCTAATAATTTCAATAATAGATATTCATGCTTGTAAATTTAATTAATGGGGGTCTGCAGGATTATGTAAATTGTGGTTGAAAGTCTTTATTTAATTTTTAACCTTCATTTTTTGAAGGAGTAACTTTATGATATAATTTGAGCATTAAATGCAATACTGGCGACTATGTTGCCTTAAATCATTTAAATAATACTTTAACGTTAAGGTTAAAGGCATTTATTTTAACCAATAAAATTATTGCAACCAAGAATCCATTAAAAGCACCGGGATAGTTCATTAAAGTGTGTCTGAGTTAAAAAATATTTCATTGAACAGCCAGGATAGAGTTCGGATGCTTCAACTTGTAAACGCCAATCATTCTTT
>JAKQLF010000319.1 GCA_029567325.1 Bacteroidota bacterium
AATGAATGGCTCCTGCGTCGCCAGCCTTGACAGATTCTACACAAAGAATGATTGGCGTTTACAAGTTGAAGCATCCGAACTCTATCCTGGCTGTTCAATGAAATATTTTTTAACTCAGACACACTTTAATGAACTATCCCATTAAATTGTCTCAAATGATGATCATTATGTTTATACACAAAGATACCAATTTCTTCGATTGTCATTTTACCAAAAAAATCGTGGATAAATGCATCATTTTTATAGTTTTCAAATGCGTCAATCTGACTCATCCATTTCACTTTTTGTTCATTTAAATCGATGTCTTTTTCCTTTACCACAAACTCTTTACCGGCGGGGATATTTTTGTCCACTGGTTTATCATTTTTGGTTGTTGACTTCAACGCCATTTTACCAAAAAGCTTTCCCAGGAATTCCTGTTTATAAACAAATTGTCCATTTCCCAATAGCCAATCATTCCATTTGGTGGAATGTTTCGCCATCTGATAAACATTCATTTTACCCCATTGTGCCTTATTATTTTCCTGAATGGATTGAATGCGATCTTTCAATTCCGCTCTAATGATTGGATCAAATATGGTTTTCATTGTCGAAATTTTTTATAGCTTGAAGAGAAAAATAGTTTCCAGAATCATCTTTAAAAAGGGCTTCCGTACCATAGAATTCTGTAGTAGGTGGTTTTATGAAGACAACTCCTTTGGATCTCAATTCTTCATAAGTTGCGAATATGTCATTGCAGGTCAAGACGCCACATCCAAAGATTCCTTTTTTAATCAATTCAATCAGGCTTTCTGCTACTTCTTTCGGAAACATTTTACTCACAGTAACTGGAAATAATACAAGTTGCAAATCGGGTTGCTCAGGTGGAGACACCGTTAGCCATCTCGTGTCTGGACCCATTGGAATGTCATCCACAACTTTAAATCCCAGTTTGTTGACATAAAAATCATAAGCACTATCCTGATTGATCACATGGATATTTGCTACGGTCATTTTTGTAATCATAATATCAATTATTTAATGGTTGAATAAGCGTATCCGTTCAGCTTTATGCTTTTAAGATAATTAGCGATCTGAACTAATTATTTACGAATACAGAACAAATTTCGTCAGAGTTTCAGACTTTCTCTTCTTCAAAATTGCTATTCTCCGACCATCCATGCATATAAGCATAACAACCAGGTACAAAAGACAATGGGTTTTCTTTTACTTGAAATTTCTTTTCTCTGGATTCCGAAATGAACTTTGAAGGCGTTTTCCCAACCATTTTGGTAAACAATCCACTGAAGGTGCTGACGCTATCAAATCCAACCAAATAACAAACATTCGAAACAGAATCATTTTCTTTAAGTAATAATCTAGCCTTTTCAATTCTCACAAATTGAAGATATTGGTGAGGCGTTTTTCCATAAATGGATTTAAACAATCTGATGAAATGAAATTTAGAAAAATGAGCTTCGTCAGAAATATTATCGAGATCAATCTTTTCTGCATATCGATGATCAATGAATTGTTTTGCTTGTACAATTCGTTGGTACAGATAGACTTTTGGATATTGATCGCTGGTCATTTATTTAAGCTCCTTTTTATTTTGAAAAATCAACGAACATCATTTTTTATTTGTACCAATTCAAGCCATCACGGAGACCATATCCAGAACTTTCATTCCCAAATGCTGATCTCCCACAATTTCTACCCGATCAATAACATCTTGTGGCTTCCAACTTTTTGAGAACAATTTCCAAGCCGTCTCAGGAGCCATTGATACTTGAGCATCTATTTGAAGTTGATCATCTTTTGTCAAAACCCAATCAGTTTCCGTTTTTTGAATGCACCATTTTCCACCAATTTCTGATGTAACGACTATTGCTACAATTGTCTCAGTATCGGCAATTACTTCCTTAAATGTATGTGGAAAAGCAAACATAAAAGTATCCAGAAATGGATGAAAAAATGCTTTTGTCATCAAACCATCTTTTCCAATTGCATCTCTGATTTGTTGTTGGTGTAAAAATTTTTCTGTGTATTCTCTGGCAATGTGAAACCAATTGGGAGAGGTTTCCTGACCTGCCCAAGCTACTGGAAAGATGGCATTTTCAAGTGGTTTGAGCGCTTGGAGATGATTATAATATTCAAGTCCGCTGGATTCCAACAACTGGATCAATATTTCCGGGCTCAATCTTTTGGTAGCATTGGTCCAGGAAAGATTTAACTGATTTAAATAGCCAACCAGATCTTGGTAGGAATGGATGTTTTCCGGTTTTTCTCCAAAATAACCATCTCTTGAAATGGATAATGCCCTCAAATTTCCATCAAGCAGATGCGCAGCCACATCCTTTACTTTCCAAAGTTTTGCAACTGTTTGAGCTTGCCACTCTTCTGCTGTCAAGGACTTGAGCAACGTTATGAGCATTTCATCCAGCTGCGGGAAAAGGTGTAAGGTGTCTATTTTGATTTCTTCATTCATTAAAATAATGCAATAATTAAATCAAAGTTATCATTTAATGGAGGAGAATACTGATCGACGCTAGATAAAAATTATTCAAGCAAAAATCAATCATTCAGAGATTCAATGCCTTCTGTTTTGAGTCTTGCAAGTGCTTCTTTCATATGATTTACCTGCTCAATGGCATGACCTTCCCAATTAATTACCTCGCCCACCACCTTAAACGGATGCACAGATCGATATGACTTTGTTGGATTTCCCGGAAACTTTCTGTCGGTTAAATCGGGATCATCCTCAATTTCCCCCATTGGCTCCACTAAATAAATCCTTTCCCGACCTTCCCCTAATGCAAGTTCCGCACCCCAAACAGC
>JAKQLF010000335.1 GCA_029567325.1 Bacteroidota bacterium
GAGGTTTACCATTTCCTGTGGCAGTCACCGCTGTCCTCTACGTTTCCGAAATACTTGCCTTAATTTTCCTTGCTTTTGATTTTTTCAAAAAGCGCAATACCACGCCATTCTTGACCATTTTTCTCTTACTTGTCCTCAATCACCTCTGTTGGGCTTACCAAATGTCAGATTGGTGGCAGGGATTTGCAGCTTGGTTTGTGAAGGTGTTTTTTTGATTCCGCCCTAAGTATAGCAACCCATTTGTTAATCATTAAAATCTTAATGATGAATCGAAATTTTTTTATGAGACAATTACTGGCTGTGGGTTCTTTTATATCCATGCCTTTTGTAGTAAGTGCAAAAACTCTATTTAAAAAAAGATTGGACAAAGGCATCAAAGTTGACGCTGGCGAAGACAGGTTTGGCCAAGAGATTTCCTTGTTGGAAGGAGATAAATTTTATTGCAAAGTTTCGACGAGTGATACAGATGGTGACTTGTACATTTTTGAATCCACGAGGGATAAAAAGGGTGGGACTTCTTTTCATTATCATTATGACCAAGATGAATGGTGGTATATTATTGAAGGCGAGTTTTTGTTTAAGGTAGGTGACGAAACTTTTACAGCCAAAGCAGGTGACAGTGTTTTCGGGCCACGTATGGTGCCTCATGCTTTTTCAAAGACGAGTGAAGGCATTGCAAAAATGTTGATTGGATTTCAACCAGCAGGGAAAATGGAAGAATACTTTAAGAAAATAAGTGCAGGCGTAACAAAAAACATGAGCGAAGAAGAACGGAATAATCTCAGAAAAGAACACGGACTTGTAGCCGTTGGGCCTGCTTTAAATTATCTGAAAAAGTAGTAAAAATTGACACATACTGAGGGAGGTATTTCATCAAATCTAAATTTCAAATTGAACATGAAAAGACTGAAATTCATACTATCATTTGCCGCTACATTGGCAACACCATTATTTGTTTTTGGAGGAAGACAAGATGAGGTGAAGCCGAAAAAGCGAAGTAAAGGCTTTCTAATAAAAGCAAATGAAAGCAGATTTAACGAAAAGCTCATATCTGGTAAAAATCAAAACGACCTCAAAGTTTCCTCTACAGACACCAGTGGAGACTTGACCATTTTTGAATATACAGGCAACGACAAGGGCGGCCCTCCATTGCATATCCACTTTAAGCAAGATGAAGTTTTTTATATACTTGAAGGCGAATATCTGTTTCAGGTGGGTGATGAAAAATTTAATGCAAAAAGTGGTGACACTGTTTTTGCTCCAAGACAAGTGCCTCACGCATTTGCTCAAATTTCAAACAGGGGGAAGATGTTTTATCTGTTCCAACCATCGGGCAAAATGGAAGATTTTTTCCGAAAACTCGCAGCCGTTTCAGGCATACTTACGCCCGAGCAAGGGGCTAAAATATTTGCTGAACACGATATGAAAGTTGTGGGACCACCATTGCAATTTTAGAAGCTCGTTTTACAAGGCTAAAATTTGGCGGTAGCATCCCAAATTCGGTCTCACTCCATCCCATCCTCCTCCAACACCAATTCCGCGTCCTTTTCCCAGATCTCCATCTCACATGGCTTGCAATTGAATTTCAGCTTGTACTCCACCTCCCCGTGTTTCAGGGTGAGTGGTTCGGCCAGTTTTTCGCCCATGGTATTGCGCTGGTAACGCGGGCATTTGCCCAATTCGTATTTGACGCAATATTTGGTCACCATCACCCGCGATTTGCCGGGATCCCACTGCAA
>JAKQLF010000398.1 GCA_029567325.1 Bacteroidota bacterium
GAGACCATGGTGATGTTGGGTATTACCAACGGTCTTATCAAAAACAACATCTTGGACTATAGTGCTGCTCCAATCGTTGTTCCTGGTGTAGACAGTATCACTAGAAAAGCTCCTTCTATCATATTGAAAGCGGCTTATGACAAAACTAGCAAAGACCTCAGAATGAGATTGAGTGCTTCTATGTATGCTAATTCTTCTAGCCCTAGTAATACTCTTTACAGTGGTGACAGAACAGGATCTGGATACTTTGGAGTACTTGAAAATGCCGCATGGACTAACAGTACAGCTAACCATACCAGTGGTAGATTCAATCCTGGCTACAACAATAGTATCATGGCCTTTATCATCAACCCATTCATCAAATACAAAGGATTAGAATTCTTCGGAACTTATGAAATGGCTTCAGGTAAAACTGTAAACGAAAAAGCAGACAGTTATGATGGTAAAGACAGAAAAACTACACAATTATCAGCAGAAGTGATAGCTAGATTTTTACCAAGAGAACAAGCATACATAGGTGCTAGATACAATACAATCACTAGTAGATTGAGAGGTTATACAACCGATGTAAATATTGATAGAATGGTCTTCGCCGCTGGATGGTACCCTACTAAAAACTTGCTCATCAAAGGTGAATACGTAAAACAAGTCTTTGATGGATTCAAAGGAAACGACATCAGAAATGGCGGCAAATTTGATGGAATTGTGGTAGAAGCTGTAGTAGGTTTCTGATGAAAACTCTTGCCGGAAAGAACATATTTGAATGTGTAAATTGAAAATTAATGATTGATGATCACAAGTTGAAAATCAATGGTTGATGGAAGTGAAACTCAAAAATATGATTGCTTTTGGCCCGTGTTTACAAATTCTTTGAATCAAATGATGGAGAAGTTGGATGCTTTAAAAAGGATCCAACTTCTCTCTTTTAACACAACAAATCAGCTATTTACTTTTAATAAAAAACAATTTAAATCTTAGATGGCTCTCTCTTGATCAAAATTGGAAATAGCTCAACCGTTTACTTTTTTTTAAAAAAAAATTACACATCATGACACACCAAATCATCATAGCCCTTTTTATGTTATTGGCTTTCAACCCAAATAACGATCATAAAGAAGCCCTGAATGCTGAAGTTTGGTTGATAAAACCAGAAAGCAGTTTGGTAGTTTATGGTAAAACTAATGTAAACTCCTTTACTTGCCTGGTGCCATCATTTGGTCAGACTGATACTTTGTCGTATTTAAAGACAAATAAAAACGCCTCACTGGATATAGATTGCGTTATGGCCATTGATTTGCATCGTTTTAATTGTAAAAACAAAATGATGACCAAAGATTTGCTCAAAACGTTGCAAGCAAATTGTCACCCACACATGATCATCAATTTCTTGAACTTATCTGACCAACTTTCCAGCATAACTAACAATAAACTAATAGTTACTTCCACTGAAATAGAATTGGCTGGTAAAAAACGTAAAATGATGATCAATCTTTATGGATCTGAATGCAACGGTACCACAAAACAATTAAAAGGAAAAGCTCAAATTTGTTTTTCAGACTTTGGTTTGGAAGCTCCAACTAAAATGGCGGGGACAATAAAAGTAAAAAATCAGTTGGATGTGGAATTCACTTTACATCTAGAAAGACTGCACATGCAAAAAATTTAATTAAAAAAGGAGTCCAAATTTATCCAGCCTTACAAGTCTTGGCCAACCAATTGTCTTAATAATTTCATAATATTCAACTTAGGAAACATCATTATTTTTTTGGATTGACTCCAATCACTATCTTGGATGTGATAATAAAGTCAAATCGAAAAGCACAGGTGATGAAAAAAATTTTCCTCTTATTACTCTTTTTACCCTTCCTAGGCATAGCTCAAAGTGGTAAAGTCATGGACAATCTTTCTGTTGTCAGTAAAATTCTAGGCATGGAAAGAAAATACGCAGTTTATCTTCCACCTGATTATTATACTTCTGAGCGATCTTATCCAGTTTTATATTTACTACATGGTGCTGGAGATGACCACACGGGTTGGGTTCAGTTTGGTGAAGTTTTACAAATAACCGATAAAGCGATTGCAGATGGTAAATCTACCCCTATGATCATCATCATGCCAGATGCAGATACAAAAGTTCGTGGGTATTTCAACAGTCCCGATAATGCCTGGAGGTATGAAGATTTCTTCTTTGATGAATTGATCCCCGAAGTAGAGAAAAAATTCAGAATCAAAGCAAGTAAGCGGTTCAGAGCCATCGCTGGCCTATCAATGGGAGGTGGCGGATCTTTCATGTATGCTTTGCATAGACCCGATATGTTTTCTGCAGCTTGCCCTTTGAGTGCTTATACCGGTCCACTTTCCATGGAAGCATTTAAAGCTCAGCTCGCAAATCGTGGCATGGCAGGTACCGAGGCCCAACTAGAGGCTTATTATACAAAACATAGTGCAACAGAATTGGTCAAAACACTACCTGCAGCTGATCTCAAAAAGGTAAGATGGTTTATTGATTGTGGCGATGATGATTT
>JAKQLF010000356.1 GCA_029567325.1 Bacteroidota bacterium
GAGGGTTACTGCATGGATAAGGAAAATATGCAGAAGTGACTTTGCTTACCGTGACTGAACAACTATCTGATGCCATCGGAGGTGCTACGTCGTCTGTGTCCATAGAACATGCAATCGTCACATCAGTTGGGCATGCTAAGACAGGTTTCAACTTGTCTTCAATTAAGACATTTGACCAACATGGTGCATTATCGCAACCTTTGATTGCCACCGACACCTTAAACGTCTTGCCCAAATCGGCACTTGTAAATAAGTTGGTGTCTCTGATGGCTCCATTGGGTTCCATAATGACGTAAGTAAAGGTGTCTTGCGGAAGACCTGTTGGGTTGACAAATAACATGTCTGGCCCAATAAAAGCTTCGCAATTCTGCCCTACGCTGAGATTTACTTGCCCCAGACAGTCAAAATCTTCATCACAAGGGGCCATAAAGACCGCTTCAGACAGATTAGATTGTTTTTTAATGGAAGTATTGGTAGAAATAGCTTCGTCTGGCGCAACTTGGATTTCCTCCATATGCGTCAGCTTCTGATAACCCTTATTGATGCCCCACATAGCAGTAAGACCCAGTAAAAAAATAGCCGCTGTAATAGCCGACTTAGACCTTTTGTTTCCTTTTAGTAAAAATGTTACCACATTCATAGCATTTGATTTTGTTTACAGGTTCTTGTAAATCAAATACTCAGGTCAATATATTAAACAAAAGTATAATATGTTTTATACATTACAAAATTTTACAATATGTTTTTTCGATTTTATTTTAGTTAAACTTTTTCCTTTCCCTATTTTAATATCAAAAAGTGCTTATTTTTCATTCATATAATCATTAAAACTCATTCATAATGCCTACCAAACAAACAATTTTACTTGCCTTATTGGCTATGTCTTTTTCAACTTATGCTCAAAAGATAACCGTTGACAAAATTTCTGAAAATCGATCTACAGAGGATGGTTATTTTTCTAATAGATGTGAAATTGACTTGAAACTGAGCGGTGATGAGGTGAGGAAGTATCAGTCTGTAAAGATTGGGAAAATAACAAAGGCGGTTGATCAACAAGGATTGGACTTGATCGATCCTGAATTTAATGGAAGTTATGAGGAAATTTCTAATACTGCAGCCATAGCAAAATTGAAAACCAAAGTGGCTTCCAGAAAGGCAAGTGTCATCAAAGAATTATCTGGTGAAATAAAATTGTACAATCCATCGGAATCAAATGGTGGCATTTTGAAAATAAAAGATTTTGCTAAAAAAGTAAACACGAATCTTACACCTACTCTGAGCGACACAAAAGTAATATACATTACCAAGGAGTCTTATGAGAAGATCAAGAAGGATAAGGAAAGTACACGGGATGCAGAAATTCAAAAATTGCCCAAAGAAGCAAAAGAAGTGGCCTTGCTCTTGACTGATTTGGTTGATGCCTTTGCTTATGTAGACTTTAGTGGCAAAGAAGCAGTTTTCATTATAGAAGGTGATAAATCTAAATTGGTCGACATGTATTTTGAAAATGCAGCTGGCAAAAGACTTGATGGCAATGGCTCTATGATCAGTGGAGATGTTCATATTTACTATTTCAATGAGACCATCAAACCTACCTTCAAAATGGTATTACAAATAGAATCTCCGACTGCTGTTAAAACAATTCCTTTCAAGTTGACGAATATCGACCTTCCGTAATTCAATGGTTTGGAAGAAAAAAGACAAGTACCTATAGTCATAGGTGAATGTTCCTATAGCTGTAGGAATGAAAGAAAGAGTCCTTTAGATATCAGATCCTTTTTTTTTTCATGTATTTTTTCAAAATTTGGGATTAAAACTAACTTGAAAAAATCGGTGGTAGGCTCACGTCTATCGTCTAAAGAAATTTTTAAACTTATTTCATAACCATTGTAATTTGAATATTACAATTTTTTTTTTGACGTGGTTTCATATAAAGACTTCTGATAAGGTATGTTTCTATTGGGCTCAACAGCAGATGAAGTTTTTGAATTGTTATCTTCACAATACAATATGAGAAAATGTATTTGAAAATAACACTTTTGCTTTTTGTTATCATTGCTTTCATAGGTGATTCCGTTTTAATTGCCCAGCCAAGTGGACACCCTTCTTCCATAAATTGGAAATATTTGGAAACGCCTTTAACTAGAGTTATATACCCGGAAGGAAGATCAGAGCAAGCCAGTAGAATTGCCAGCATCATCAGCAAAATCAACCAACCTGATGTCAGCCTTTTGACAAAAAATCCACGACGTATTGATCTGGTTTTACAAACCCACCAAGTGATTTCCAATGGATATGTAGGAATTGGACCATATCGATCTGAATTTTATGCTACCCCACCACAAGATTTAAATTTTACTGGTACGACAGATTGGTTGGATTTACTTGCCATTCATGAATACAGGCACGTGCAACAAAGCAATTTTATGAATGCTGGTCTGATCAAAGTTTTGCATTATTTTTTTGGCCAGGGTGGTTGGGCTACGGGGAAGTTTTTGGCTGCTCCCAATTGGTTTGATGAGGGTGATGCCGTGATGATGGAGACCAAACTTTCTAAAGGTGGCAGAGGCAGAACACCTGAGTTCTTTGCCAGACAAAGGGCCATATTTGCTGAACATGGAGCATTCAAGTATAGTAAAGCAAGAAATGGTTCCTACAAAGATGTGGTTCCAAATCACTATTTGTTGGGGTATACCTTGTGCAATTTTTTAGAAAATGGATATGGTGAGGAGATTTGGCCAAATATTTTAAAGCGGTCCTCCAGATTTGAAGGAATTTTTTATCCTTTCAAAAAAGCTATCAAGAAGGAAACTGGACTTCAATTTTCTGCTGTTTATAAAACCGCATTTGCACAACTTGATAGCCAATTGATTCACCGCCCTACAACAGAAAGATCGACATCATTTTCTACCATCAAAAGTGATGTTTCCAAAACTCCATCTTTTTATGAGTGGCCATTTTATCATGATCATAAACTATATGCGCTCAAAGAAAGCTTTCAAACTACTGCTGGAATTTATGAAATCACTTTAGAAAAAGATAAGCTTATAACTCCCGTTGGCATCAGTCATGAAAATTTTCTTGCTGAAAACAATGGTTACTTAACTTGGACGGAATATGAAAAACATCCTAGATGGGATTTTGAGAACAATACCATCACGGTGTTATATAATTTCAAGACAGGTGCGAAGAAAAAGCTTTCACCATATAATAAAAGCAATCCAAAAGCAAAGGCAAAACTCTTCAGTCCCTATCCTTCACCTGACGGCAGCCTGTTGGTTGCTGTACAGTTTGATACTTCCCTTACACCAAAGCTCGTCATTATTGATGTTGCTACCAATCAAATTCAAAATGAAATTGACATCATTGAGGATGCTAATGCAGCAAGCTACCCTCGATGGCTCAATGAAGATGAAATAGCCTACATTGCTAAAAGAAATTCTGAAGTCTCTATCGTCATTTACCATTTAAAAAATATGGTGCACAAGACACTTTTACCATGGACTAGTCACCCAATCACCCATTTAAACATTCACCAAAATGGTCTTATTTTTTCTTCGGGTTTTAGTGGCATTGACAATATTTATAAAATAGAAGCTAATGGCCAAATTGAACAATTGACTGATGTAGCCACTGGTGCTTATACTCCAGTCATGGAAGGTGATACTTTATGTTATAGTCAAACGATCTTCAAAGGCTCCAATTTATTGGAAGGAGTAGTAAATCCCAAACGCTATGAAAATACGAATCAAGCCGATTTTGTTTTTAAAGCAAATAAGTCTGACGATATCCTTCCAGAAATAAAAACTGAGCAGTTTGAAGAAAAAGATTTTAGGAGAACTGATGGATTACAGTTGCATAGCTATTTATTTGCTCCTTCTTATGTCAATACTGCGCTGTCGATTTATTATGAAAATACACTTTCAAACTTGGAGGGCATTACCACACTCAATTACAACAATAACGAAAAAAATACTACCTGGTCCGCGGCGCTTAATTATTCTGCCATGTTTCCAGTATTTGATTTATTTACCAATACCACAGAAAGAAACCTTTTCCTTCTAAGTCCACAGGACTCCTTTAAATTAAACAATTTCAAAGAATACAATATAGGCTTGGGCATGAGCATTCCCCTATCCTGGATAAATGGTAATTACAGTACTTCATTTACGCCCAATGTGTCCATCCAACAAAAAATATTGAAAAAATTACAACAAGAAATAAAGCCTATTGACTTATCGAGTTTTCAATCAATAGACATTGGTTTTTCATTTACGCATAGACGAAGACTTGCCTTTCAAAATGTGCGTACAAGACATGGCCAAGATTTGAGGGTATCTTACAAAAGAGCATTAGGCGGACTTAATGCAAATTCCATTTATGCAAATACTTCTATCTATTTGCCAGGAATAAGTAAAAACCACAGTATAAGGATCAATGGCCAAATCAGAAAAGAACTAGTTGTGAATGATTACCGATATCTGGATCAGTTCCAATATCACAGGGGGGGCAACATCATTTTGTGTGATCAAGCAATGAGGGTAAGCGTTGACTACATGTTACCTCTTATATATCCTGACTTTGGCCTATTTGATTTGATTTACTTTCGCCGTATTAGGGCGAACTTATTTGCCGATTATGCTAGGTACTCTTTGCCTCGCAGGACAGAAACTGGAAAATCTCTTGGTCTGGAATTATTTTTTGACAATCGTTACTTCAATGAGTTTCCTGTCACATCAGGCGTCAGAATCTCGCACTCTGATGATTTTGCATCAAGAAAAACTTCGGTGCAGTTTATATTAGGACTTGATTTCTAACAAACATTATCCAAAATCAAGTCCTATTATCAATTCTTCTATTTCCTATTTGCTGATCAGATTTTGACCCGTCATTTCTGAAGGTTGCTTTACATCCAATAAATAAAGTAAGGTTGGGGCAACATCTGCCAGAATACCATCTTTTATGGAAGCATTCTCTTTACTGTAATTTTGGCTCACAAAAATTACCGGTACAGGATTGGTAGTGTGAGCAGTATTTGGTGTTCCATCATCATTGATCATATAATCGCTATTGCCATGATCAGCGATGATGATGAAATTATAACCCAAAGGTAAACAGTGGTTTAATATTTGCCCTAGACAGTTGTCGACTGTTTGAGCTGCTACGATTGCCGCCTCAAAAACACCTGTGTGACCTACCATATCCGTGTTGGCAAAATTGAGGCAAACAAAATTTGGCATTTCTTCATCAACATATTTTATGAGTCCGTCTGTAATTCCTTGAGCACTCATTTCTGGCTGCAAATCATATGTTGCAACTTTGGCAGATGGTATCAAAACGCGACCTTCTTTTTCAAAAGCTTCCTCTCGACCACCTGAGAAGAAAAATGTAACGTGTGGGTATTTTTCTGTTTCTGCGATGCGCAGTTGCTTCAATCCTTCTTTAGACACAATTTCACCCATTGAATTTTGAATAGTGTCTTTTTCGAAAACTACATCGATCCCTACAAATTCCTCGTCATATCGAGCAAAAGTGATCATGTCAACATTCAATGGCTTCATATCATAGCCGTCGATGGTTTTCTGGGTGAGTACTTTGGTAATTTGTCTGGGTCTGTCTGTTCTGAAATTAAAAAAGATGACCAAGTCATTTTCTTTAATCATAGATGCCGGGTCTACTACAATACCTTTCAAAAATTCATCACTTACCCCTGCTTCATAATTTTCTTGAATGGTTTTAAGAATGTCAGCAGTTGGTTCGCCACTACCGTGCACCATCAAGTCATAGGCCAATTTTGTTCTTTCCCAACGATTGTCTCTATCCATGGCGTAATACCTACCGATGACTGTCCCAAGTTTTACTTTTTGATTGGCAATATGAGATTGAACTTCTGAAATAAAACCCAAACCCGATTTTGGATCAGTATCTCTACCATCGGTAAATGCATGAATGTATGCTTTATCTACATGATTCTCCTCCAATATGTCACACAATGCCAACAAATGCCTGATGTGACTATGAACACCTCCATCCGATACCAAACCCATCAGGTGAACAGAAACTCCTCTTTCTTTAGCACTCTCAATGGCCTCGAGCAAAATCTCATTTTGGTGTAATTCTCTATCTTTTATAGATTTATTGATTCTTGCCAACTCTTGGTAAATGATCCTACCCGCTCCAATGTTGATGTGTCCAACTTCACTATTTCCCATTTGTCCTTCAGGCAATCCGACATGCTCACCATGTGTTAGGAGCGTTGCCGAGGGATAAGTGGCTAATAAACTTTTGAAAACGGGAATATTTGCTTGCGCGATTGCGCTTCTTTTAGGATCTGGACCTATTCCCCACCCATCAAGGATGATCAACATTGCTTTATTCATGATAGAAATTAACTTTAATAAGGTAATAATCAGACCAAAATATATGTGGTCTATCATTTCAGTATTTACAAAGTAAAACTAATTGTAAAACTTGGTGCAAAAATAAAAGGGGAACATCCAATTACTTGAATATTCCCCTTTTATTTTTACAATAATATGTTCAATTATTCTTCCTTCTTACCAGCAGAATAATTGATTTTTAATTGTCCTGCCTTACGCAGTGTGGTTTTAACGTCAGTAACAATACCCATTGTAACTCCACCATCAATTTTCAATGATGTGGTGATACCAGCTTGTTGACCTTCTGGAACACTAGATTTGTGTTTTTCCAAAAATAAAGGAATATCCTCCTCATTCGCGATTTTATCACCCAATTGAATTCTAGGTTTTGTACCATAAATTTGTTGGTATTTGGCAGTTGGTCTACCAATCATGATAAAACTTACCAATGATTTATTTTCCAATTTTGTCAATTCAGTTGCCTTAGGTGTGAAAACCGTCAACTTCTGCTCAGTTTCTCTCAATTTTGTAACAACCATGAAGAAAAACAAAAGCATAAATACGATATCAGGAAGGGACGCAGTAGACATCTCTGGCAGCGCATTACCCTTCTTCTTTTTAAATTTTGACATGTGCTTTTAATTTTTATTTTTCTTCACCAAAATTGGTAGGCTCTGCCTCAGAAAGAACTAGTGGAATTTCATCCCTTATTTCTCTCTTTTGCGTTGTAGAAACAAACTCATAATCTTTCCCAAATTTCTTCATTGCTGCCTCATTCCAAAGTTCATTGTATGCTGCTTGTAGTTCATTATAAACTTCAAGGTATGTTTCATACTTTGTACCTCTGTCATTCTTCAAAGAAACGATTGCTTTGGTAGGTGATTCTGATTTGTCAACTTCCTTTCTCGGATTGGCTATAAACTCTTTGGTTTTTGATCTCAAAGCTTTTATATCTGTAGGTTCGCCCCTCACAAGAAGTTCATTGTTGGCATTTACCAAAACCGACCAAACGTTACGAGAGTTTAACCGCAAATCTGGTGGTGGTTCTGTTGACCATGGCGGTAATTTCACCAATAAACCCCTATCTTCTGAGATTTGTGTGGTCACGAGGAAGAAAATAAGCAAAAGAAATGCAATATCGGCCATAGACCCTGCATTGATCTCATTGCTTGCTCTTGATTTGCTCTTTGCCATGTTTGATTATTTAAAGAAGTTTCTGATCTCTGATACTACCATTACGATAGTTGCTGTCGCCATCAATAACAAAGTAATCCAAATACCACCACTGATTGTTTTACTCACACCTTCCGTCACAGCAAAATCATTCGCCAACTTAGTCCAAATTGGACCTACTTCAACTTTAGAAATTGATTTTAAGACAAAAAAGATAATGATCAACACGGCGAAACCCAATAGACCTTTGATTGAAGACTTTGGAAATTTAAACACATCTAAAATCATAAATGCAAACAATGCAATAACGCAAATGAGCAATAATGCCAAAGTAAGATACAAACCCAGGTCAAAATATGTCATTCCTGGAATCTTGTCTTTACCGAGACCAACCAAGTCGGTGCCAGCATCGTAGCCGTCAGCGCCCAGTCCAGCTAGTGCGGATGCCATAAAAGCTATGGTACACACCAAACCAAGACCAAAAGCCGCTGCGGTTCCATGTTTAGTTAATAATTTGTACATTATTATTTCGTTTATCGGTTATTTAAATATATTGTGTCTTGCCATCACGTCAACCAAACCAATAGAAGCATCTTCCATTTTATTGGTTATACTATCGATTTTGGATACAATATAGTTGTAAAAGATCTGAAGGATCATTGCTACAACTAGACCGAATACGGTTGTTAACAAAGCCACTTTAATACCACCCGCAACTACTGAAGGAGAAAGGTCACCCGCTGCTTCAATTTTGTCAAAGGCCTGGATCATACCGATTACCGTTCCCAAGAATCCGAGCATCGGAGCAAGAGCGATAAACAATGCAATCCATGGAAGTCCTTTTTCCAAAAGACCCATTTGTACAGATCCATAAGAAATCATTGACTTTTCTACTGCGTCTGGTCCACCTGGAGCGCTTCTCAACCCTTCAAATAAAACACTTGCTGCAGGTCCAGGAGTTGATTTCGCAACCTCTTTTGCACCTTCCAAGTCGCCAGAAGCTAACTTGTCTTCAATATTTGCTAATAGTTTGTCTGTATTGGTTGTTGCAATATTTAAAGTAAGGATTCTTTCTATACAGAAAGCCAAACCTAAAATAAGTGCCACCAACACCAAACTCATAAATCGCCAATCACCTTCAATAAAATACTTTTTAAGTAATTGGAAACCGCCCACAGAACTAGCGTCTGCTGCAGTTGTTGTAGCATCCTGTGCCACAAGCTCGGTTGCATCCATCAGTGCAGCCACAAAAAATACCCCAAATAGTAACAAGAACTTTCGCATAATTTCCTGAATTAGTTTTTTAATTAATTTCCCAAATTGAGCGATAAAAATATAAATATTTCGCAACAAACAAAAAAGTTAATTTTTTTTTTGCGGAGAGTGAGGGATTCGAACCCTCGGTACACTTTTGGCGTACACACACTTTCCAGGCGTGCCTCTTCAACCACTCGAGCAACTCTCCTTCGGGAGGCACAAATCTTATCAATTATTATTCAAAAACAAAATATATTTTTATATGTATATTATTGTAATTTGTAATCGGCTTATCAGCTGTTCAAAACATTGCTAAATTAATAATATCTTTTTTCACTTCTTGAGATTAAGATGCACGTGATTTTGATTTTGGTGTGTCTTTTAATGTATAATATTTCATTATAGCTTGATGCCATTTTGCAAATTTTTTCGAGAATCAACCTTCAAAAATTTACTTTTTCCTATAAAAACACCATTAAAATTGCACAAAAAATAATTTTACAAATTAAAAAGTTGAGACGCATTTTTTGTCGTCTGTGCTTGAATGCATGTTATTTCCTCTTGAAAGATGTCACCTAGCTTTTCTACAACGTAGGGTATAAAGGAAGGCTCATTGATTTTACCCCTGTGAGGCACTGGAGGCAAATAAGGACTGTCTGTTTCTAAAACAATATTTGATAAACCATTGTCTACCAATACTTTGGGCAGCTCACTATTTTTATAAGTCACTACTCCGCCAATGCCAATATAAAAACCCAAGTCTTTGATTTGCTTTGCTTGTTCTTGATCGCCTGTAAAACAATGGAACACCCCATGTAAATTTCCATCTTGTCTTTGGGCCACCATTTCTATACAGATATCGATGGATTCCCTGCTGTGTATGATGATGGGTAAGTTTTGTGCCTTAGCCCAGGATATCTGAATATCAAACGCAGCCTTTTGTTGCTCTACAAAACTTTTATCCCAATATAAGTCGATACCCGTCTCTCCTACTCCTACAAATTTTCTTTGACCAAACCAGCCTTCCATTTGGGATAAAACTTCTTTATAATCTTCAAATACGTGGCAAGGATGAAGGCCCATCATGGACTTGGTGGTTGCGTAGTTATCCTCGATAAAGAGCATCTTATCTATGCTGGTCAAATCGATATTTGGCATCATGATCAAACCCACATTGTTTTCATTGGCTCGTGAAATAAATGCACCAATTTGAGCTAATATTCTATCTTCGTAAATATGAGCATGTGTGTCAATCAAAATTGGTTGTTCTGCCATAATAAATTTTAAAGAGTTATAGAAAGTGGGCAAAAGTAGTAAATTTTATGTCGTTTGGGAAGGTCGTCAACCTGGCATTTATCAAACCTGGGCTGAAGCAAAAGCTCAAATAGATAGTCATCCCGGCGCCCGATACAAATCTTTTGAAACAATGAGCCTGGCAGAATTAGCATACAAAAGCGGTCCCCCAGCATTTTCTCCCAAATCGGCACAAAAATCAAAAGGTTCATCATCTTCATCCTTATTTGAAAAGGAAAAAATCATTGCCAATTCTATTGCTGTTGACGCTGCTTGCAGTGGAAATCCCGGTGATATGGAATACCGTTGCGTTGAAACCATTTCCAAAAAAGAAATATTTCACCAAGGGCCTTTCCCTGATGGTACTAATAATATAGGTGAATTTCTGGCACTGGTCCATGCATTAGCACTTCTCGAAAAGAAAGAAAGGTTTGATCTGATAATTTACACAGACTCCGTTACCGCTATGGGCTGGGTAAAAAAAGGTAAGGCAAATACCAAGTTGGAGAAAACCAAACGGAACGCTCCCATATTTGATTTAATCGAACGAGCTGAACAATGGTTAAAAACGCATGCAGTCAAAAATAAAATTGTAAAATGGGACACTGTCAACTGGGGTGAAATCCCTGCTGACTTTGGGCGAAAATGAATGGTTGAATGCTTTCTGCGCTCAACAATTCAAGCTCGCCCTTTAATGAGTCATTATTTTTATCTTCCTATTTAACTCCAATTCCATTACCTAAATAAAGTTGGATCAAGCTTCTGCCAGTTCTTCTACATGTTCCTGAATCAATTTGTGTTGGATTTCAGGCGGAACAGCAGCATAGTCTACAATTTTCCTCGTAAACTTCGCCTTACCTTGAGTCAACGATCTCAAAGTTGATGCATATTGATACATCTCTGCTTGAGGCACCTTTGCAGTAATTTTTTGATAGTGTCCTTCCGCACCCATTCCTGTGATGATTGCTCTGCGCGTTTGTAAGTCATTCATTACTTCTCCCATGACAAGGTCACTACATAACACTTCTAGCTCATAAATCGGCTCCAACAGCTGCGGACTTGCATTTTTGAAAGCAGTTTTAAATGCATTTGTGGATGCCAACATAAATGCCATATCATTGGAATCTACGCTGTGCATTTTGCCATCATACACACAAACTCTTATATTTTGGCAATGAGAACCAGTCAAAGGTCCTTCTTCCATTTTTTGGAGTATGCCTTTTTTAATAGCATTTGCGTATTTGGAATCAATTGCACCTCCTACCACGCACCAGTAAAATGCTAAACTACCACCCCAGTCCAATGCCTCGACCTCTCTATTTTTTACAGTCAAACCGTGTGGATCGGGCATACCTTCGTAATAAGGATCAATCCGAAGGTGTACTTCGGCAAATTGGCCAGCACCACCAGATTGTTTTTTATGTCGATAGGACTCTTCCGCAGACTTTGTAATGGTTTCTGTGTACATGATGCGGGGCTTATCAAATTCCATGACAATTCCATTGACTTTTTCAATGCGGTATTTCGTAATGTCTAGGTGCAATTGTCCCTGACCGTATAATAATACTTGTTTTAAGGCT
>JAKQLF010000359.1 GCA_029567325.1 Bacteroidota bacterium
TTAGTTAGTTTATCAAGATGATCGTTCCTTTTGGCAGATTGATTAAAGGACTCCGCTACCAACCGAGAAATTTGTGGAGACATAGGTGAGCCACCTTCCGCAATATCATAAATATCCTGAACCAATCGATCTGGGGAACCGCCTTTCAAAATATATCCCTTGGCTCCAGCTCTTAGGGCATCAAATACTTCCTGAGTTTCAAAATGGGTCGTGTACATCACAAAATCTGGCTTACTTGCATTGGCGGTACACAATTGTACACATTCTATTCCTGACATTCCAGGTAAGCCAATATCCATTAGTACAATATCCATTTTCAAATCTGGTAGCGCCATGATAAATGCTTCCGCACTAGCAAATAATGCGCAGCAATGAATATCACTTCTAAGTTCTAACACTTCCCTTGTGAGGGCCCGAATTTCTTCATCATCCTCAACCAAACAAACCATGATTGACTTTACCCCCATTTCTTTTCATCTATGCTTACAAAGGTACATGAATCTTTTCTAGAAAGCCAATAGTTCATTTGAGCTATTTATACCACAAATCTCGTTAAGAATACAAGAAATAAGTCATTCTTCATTTAGAAATTATATACTGTTAATGTAAATTATATTGAAATTAATATTTATATTATTTCAATATTAAATATATGATATTTTATTATTTTTGCTTTGAACAAAACATTATTCGTTAAACCAAATCAAACTATTATTATGGAAAGCGCTCTTCCTCTAATTATTCAATTGGTCAGTGGTGCACTCGGGGGTACAGCAGCTGGCAAGTTACTTCAAAATCTATCAATGGGCAATGTTGTCAATGCGGTGCTAGGCATCATTGGTGGCGGCTTGGGTGGTCAAATTCTAGGCATGCTTGGCTCTGGCGGAGAAGCTGCTGTAACTTCAGGCTCAATGGACATTACCAGCATCCTCACATCTGTTGCCAGCGGAGGTGTGGGCGGTGGCGCACTCATGGCCATTGGTGGTTTTATAAAGAACATGATGAATAAAAAATGACCCATCACGGCAAGCTGGTTGCACATACCAGATTGCTGATTTTATTTTGAATAATCCTTTGAGCAGGTGAAGCAGGAGATTTGGTCGAAATCTTTATCTTTACCTCAACAAGGAAATATTCCATTTCTTAAATCGTGTACAACTCGACTTAAGAAACCAATTTCAATAATATTCATACAATTGCTTGTTGGCGTTGCACAAAGTGAAAGTCGTTGAAATCAAAGGCAAAATGGCATAAATTAAACCATCTTTGTCTATCTTTTATGGCTGTACACGCATCATTAAGCGCTGATGAAGAGCGTTTTGAATCCATAATCCAAAACTTAATCGACCATCAATTGGGGCAGGAAGATGGATTTTTAAACTCAGATTTGGTCAAGCAGCTGAGGATCAATCTTGAATTATACTATTCGCAAAATCAAATGCATGAAGCAGGGATTGGTAAAAACGAGCAATTTGATAAAAATAAATTAATCAGAGGCGACTCTATCAAATGGATAGATGATGCACCTGAAAACCCAGCAGAACAAGAATTCCTTGAAATCGTCCAGAATTTTGTTGACTATTTAAACAAAACCTGTTATACTGGAATCGACTCCTTTGAATTTCACTATGCTCGATATGATGTTGGAAGTTTTTATAAACGACATCGAGATCAGTTTCGGGCTGATTCTGGTCGTAAATTCTCATTAGTTTTTTACCTCAATGAAGATTGGCAAGAAAGTTATGGAGGACAATTAGTCATTTATTTACCCACTCAAACAGATATGGTTTTTCCAGTGGGTGGAAGAGCTGTATTTTTTAAAGCTGATGAAATTGATCATGAAGTAAATGTTGCTTCGCACGTAAGATATAGCATTGCAGGTTGGTTGAAAAAGGGGTAAGAATTTTCAAAGATATACAGTTAATAAAAAGAGGCCACTGAATTCAATCAATGGCCTCCTATTCATTTTAAGGAAAACAAAATCTTCGTAAGATTATTCTGCTTTTCCGCCTTTAAGCTCGTCTTGAAGAACTTGTAGTTCGTCCATTTTTCCATCTGCAGCCAATTGAGCTTGTTGAGCCCAAGTACCTGGATCATGGATGGTGTACGCAGGGCCTGCTGCATCCAATACTGCCTGCAGTGATTCTACTGATGATGCTGCCAATTCTGCAAAGGTATGGATACCTGCTGCATTGAGGTGCTCAGCAATTTTCGGGCCGATA
>JAKQLF010000399.1 GCA_029567325.1 Bacteroidota bacterium
TTCAGATGTACCTTATCTAAATGGTGGTATTTTTGACAAATTGGATGAAGACAATGCTAAGGAAAGTATAGAAGATAGTGTTATCAAAATCCCGAATTTTCTGTTTTATGGCATAGAAATACTTCAGGAAGTATCTAAAGGGCGAGCTGGAAATATGCAGAAAGTAATAGAAAAAGTGGAACACAAAGGCCTGAATGGCATTTTATGCGAATACAAGTTTACCCTTGACGAAAATACACCGTTTGAAGAAGACATAGCACTCGATCCGGAAATGCTTGGTCTAGTATTTGAAAATCTATTGGCAGAGTTGGATCCTAATCTCGAAGAGAGTACAATCAAAAGTATCAGAAAACAAACAGGAAGCTACTATACACCTAGAAAAGTAATTCTGGAAATGATCAATGACAGTTTAAATCTTTATTTGTCAAAATACATTTCTACACACTATCCTGATGTCAAAGATACTAAAACCAAGGTAAATGATCTGGTTTATTACAATCTACACGATGACAAAAATCCTTCGTTTGACTCTGCTGTAGTAGATGCTCTTGACAAATATAAAGTACTCGATCCTGCCTGTGGCTCAGGTGCTTTTCCTATGGGTATGCTCCACCGTATGGTAGATATACTCAAAAAGGTAGACACCAATAATGACAAATGGGTAGAACTCAAACTCAAAAATGTAGATAAGGCACAGCAAGCTGACTTTAATAAAGTATTGACTTCCCACCTTGATGACTATGGAAGGAAGCTGGGCATCATCAGAGATAGTATATATGGTATAGATATACAGCCGTTGGCAGTGCAAATTACCAAGCTCCGATTTTTTATTTCTTTATTGATAGACCAAAAAACAGAAAAAGGAATCACACCCATGCCCAACATTGAGACTAAAATCATCTGTGCTGATAGTCTTAAAAATGTCAAAACCGACATGTTTAGCAATGATGCTATTACAAAATTGACAGATGCTCGAAATAGATATTATCAACCCGATATATCACAAGAAGAAAGATATACCATCGCAGAAGAAATCATTGTTACATTGGATACTGCTTTCCCTTCCTTTGCTTATCAAATCACAGGAAAGCGTATTGCAGGGCAAAATAAAGAATTGATTCGCCATTGGTTTACACATGGTACCATTGCAGCTCCATTTTTCAATATGGAATTCTTTTATCCTGAATTGACCGAGTGCGGAGGTTTTGATTGTGTCATAGGTAATCCACCATATGGAGGTGTAAAAATAAGTGATGATGTCAGAAATAATCTGGA
>JAKQLF010000379.1 GCA_029567325.1 Bacteroidota bacterium
ATTTGCTACAAAGTCAACAGCCATAATGCCTCGGTGCGAATATCCACCATTATACCCTTGAGACACCTTAGTCTGAAAGCCTTCTTTAAAGGGTAATCTGTAGGTAATATCGTCATTGTGTTTTGCGCCGACGATATCTCCTGGAATGCAAGTGAAATGATAAGAATAACTATATGCCTTGGATCTTGGGTGAAGTACCATTAAACTATAACTTTTGGCGGATCCCGGTACAAGAAAAAACTTCTTGGTTGGCGCATCAATGTTTTTGAGTTGCCAATTGATTTCCAAAGTATATGGGCGATACTCCTTATTCGTTGTAAATATTTCAATTTTTCCGTCAGGTCGCTTTACTTCAAAAATTTCAACGGGTAAGGAGCCACTCCCATTGAGGTTTAAAAGAAATAAAACAATAAGTTGTACAATCATGTTTTCAAAACGGAATTGAGAAAAAACTTGTTATATTTAGTTTCTCAAAGTTAGCTTAAATTTTTAAAATCCTAGTCATATGAGATCTATCTGGAAGGGACACATCCGTTTTTCATTAGTCACAATCCCCATTCAATTATATAGCGCATTGGAGTCAGAAGCTGATGTAAGTTTCAAACAACTCCACAAAAAAGACAATGGTAAAATTCAATACAAGAAATTTTGTGCCACTTGTGAGGAAGAAGTTCCTTTTGCAGACATTGTAAAAGGTTATGAATATAGCCCTGACCAATTTGTTGTTTTAACACCTGAAGATTTAGGTAAAATTAAACTTCAAAGTAATAAAGCCATTGACATTGAGGCTTTTGTAGATGTAGATCAGGTGCATCCGAGCAGGTTTGAGACCACCTATTACATTGGACCAAGTGGCGATATTGCAATACCCACTTACAGCTTATTCGTTGCGGCACTTCAAAAAACTGGTAAAGCAGCCGTTGGCCGCATCATACTTCGCGAAAAAGAGGACGTTGTTTTGATTGCATTCCAAGACGATACTTTGATTTTATACAAATTGAGATATCCTGAGGAAATAAGGTCTCACCACGATGTTCCTGGTGTCAAAACCGAAAAACCGAGTGCTGATCAACTCAAACTGGCAGAAACCCTCATCATGTCGCTTGCCAAATCTTTTGATGAAATTCCTTTTGAAGATCGTTACAAAGACGCGCTGATGGAAATCGTCGAACAAAAAATTGAAGGCAAAGAAGTGGTCAGTATTGAGGATGCTGAAAAAGATGCTCCCGTTGTTGACATCATGGAAGCACTGAAAAAATCAATAGAAGAGGCAAAAAAGCTTAAAAAAGGCGCTTAAGGTTTGAATACAATTGAAATACTCAGTTGGAATATCCTCCATGGTGGAGGTAGCCGGCTTCAAAAAATCTTGGAGGCTATCTCAGTTGTTGACGCTGACATCATTGCCCTTTGCGAATTTAGAAACCATAAGAAAACGCTGGACCAGTTGTCAAACCTAGGTTATGTAAATCAATATTATACTGCTGCATCTTCGACCAAAAATTCTGTGGCTATTTTTAGTAAAATTCCAGGCAAGGTCAACTTTCACGAAAAAGCCGATCCCAACTTTCCACATTCCATCATTTCAACCGAATTTGATGATTTTGAGCTTTATTCTATCTATTTACCACACAAAAAAAAACATATCTTTTTTGATTATTTAATTGATAAGTGTACCAATCAAACCAAACCCATTATTTTGACGGGTGATTTCAATACTGGAATCAATAAGGTAGACCAAAAAGGCCAAAGTTTTATGTATGAAAGTAGTTTTAAACAACTATTGCAGATTCATATGGGAGATGCTTTCAGACATATACATCAGGATAAAAAAGTATATTCATGGTACAGTCCGCAGGGCAATGGATTTAGATATGATCATACTCTGATGAGTACATCTTTGCTACCCCTTATAAAGTCCTTTCAATACCTCGAAATATTGAGCGCGCTCGAATTGAGTGATCATGCACCTATGCATTTCATCATCGGTGAATAAATACAGCTTTACAAGAATTGTTTTGTTATGTGCAAAATATTGACATTAAATGTTGCACCTCTATGTGTTACGGAGATTTGATTAGATCTTATGTCCAAATATTTTTCTGCGAACAATTGTTGAGCGAATTCTTTTGCAATTGGCCTTCCGGGCTCAGATAAAATTAATTCCATACCATATGGCATATTTTTGACCAATTGAAGCATATCTTTTACGTATCTTCCTTCATAAATGACGTCTGAGGCCAGAATTAAATCAAAATCTACCACATTTTCTGGATCATTGAATAATGTCCTCCAATCTAAAATGTCAGTTTGAAATGGTGTATAGCTTTCATGATTGAGTAACCAATTTCTGGAAACAAAATCTAGCGCGTCTGGCAAATAATCTGAAGCGATGACCTTGGCTGGCAAACAAAATCCAGATATAATAGAAGGTAAGGCCAATCCACATCCAATTTCCAAGACTCTTTTCTCTTTTATAATATTATGATTATCAATAAGATATTGAGACAATCCGATAGCACTTGGCCACAACTCGGTCCAATATGGAATTCTTTCGTCTATTACATCAATGTGATTTGGACTTTGGGCAATCAATTGATCAAATACTTCATCAACATTGGTGATTTGCAACAACTTGATGTTTTTATCAAGAATCTCAACATGTATTTCTTCGAAGATATATTCCATTTAGCAATTGGAATTTGGTATTGGTAAATATTTAGCTATTTGCTTTTTATTAAAATTGGGTATAGCCAAATAGTTACGGTTAATAACAAAAAAAGGATGACCATCGCTGATCATCCTTTTTAATTTTTACTTTGTCTTTATCAGATCAGAGCAAATTAAGCCATGTGAGACTTTATTTTATCCTCCAAAGTTGCTTTTGTTGCAGTTCCTACATGTTTATCAATTACTTCACCATTTTTGATGAATAAAATAGTAGGAATAGATCTTACTCCATATTTCATGGTAACCTCAGGGTTATTATCAACATCAAGTTTTCCAATATTTACCGAGCCATCATACTCCTTTGACAATTCCTCAATTACAGGACCTATCAAACGGCAAGGTCCGCACCACTCTGCCCAGAAATCTACAACTGATAATCCGCCTTTTAGAGCAGTTTCACCAAAGTTTGCATCTGTGAATTCAAATGCCATATTTTTAAAATTTAGTTCGTTATAAAATTATAAAATTCAATGGTATAAACCACAGAATGTCTCTTATGGTTTCAACAAAATTCTCATTTTGTCCAATCGACGACAAATTAAGAATTAATTAACCAGTTTATCGTTTAAACTTTAGGAACGCTCTTCTGAGCATATTGCCTGTTGATATTTGGAAGTTGCTCAAAGTAACTGTTCAAGTCATTTTTAACTAGGTTAAACCTAGGCAATTCCTTACTATCCATTGGTTTTGGTGGATCAAAGATATGTCTCTGATGATTTATTTGTTGTCCATTTTTCCAAAATCTGAAACAAACATGTGGGCCAGTTGCCAATCCTGTTGATCCAACATATCCTATCGTTTGACCCTGTCTCACCCTTGCTCCTTTTCTTATACCTTGTGCAAAAGCCTGCATGTGTAAATATTGAGTTTGGTATGTTTTATCGTGTTTTAACTTTACAAATCTACCATTTCCACCTGTATAACCTGCCACCTCAACAACACCATCAGCGACTGCAATGATTGGCGTACCATAAGGAGCAGCATAGTCAGTACCAAAATGTGGTATTGTTTTTTGCAATATCGGGTGAAATCTCCTCAAGTTGAATGATGAAGAAATCCTTACACTTTTTACAGGTGCTTTTAAAAATCCTGCTTTTGCTGGTCTGCCATCTTGGTCATAATAACCTTTGAACTCTCCATTTTCGTAATAATAAGAATAATGTTCATCATCACCTGTTTTGTAGTAAGCGCCAATTAAATTGCCGATCCCTACTTCTTGACCATCAACGATTCTTTTCTCATAAATTAATTTGAATTCATCTCCAATTTGTGTGTGGTAAAAATCCACATTTGATGCAAGCGCATCTTCCATTTTATCAATGATTCTTACATCAACATTGTTTTCTTTTAGTGAATTCCAAAGAGAACCAGTAATCCTTCCAGAAGTCACCTCCAAGCAAGTTTCTACTTCTTTTTCCACCAATTTGATGTCAACACCTTCCCTGAAATCATAAACCACATACTCCATATTGCTAGGCTCATACACCAAAGCAATAGGCTCTGCACATGGATCTTCCTTTATAAAGTATAATTTTTTACCTGGTCTGATGCTTTTGGAATTGAATGCCAATTCTTTTGATTTGGTCTCTAATTCGTTGATGGTTTGGTTCTTGACACCTTGATAATAAAGGAGACTTCCTAATATATCCCCTTTTTTTATTTCCGCAGCCTCCATAAAGAAATCTTGGAGATTGAAACCAAATTTGATTTCTGCGTCTTTTTTATTATAACTTATCGAATGTAAATTATCTATGTTGTTTTGGAGTGATTCTACCTTAGTAAATACATAAATCAATGAAACTGCTAACAAACAGGAAATCAATATATCTTTACCTATCAGTCTTTTTCGAGGCTGAGAGCTCTTCGCCATATTCCTAGTTTTTTTGAAAGTAATAAACCCTAATTCCGTCTTAACTTGACAAAGAAAAGAAATAAAAGGCAGCCAGCCAAAATTTATGTGTTAGAATTTATTTAAAATAAAAATAACGTACTTGGCGCTGTTCCCAAATTTAATTCCAAATCTTTTCCAGAGCCATGAACGACCAAATTATATTTTTTATTTCTCAGTGAGACTTATTTCAAAGAAAATTTCATTTCCACTGCGTTGTGGTATTGAATTTGGGAAATAATCTATAAAATATTCAGAGAAATATTGGTTGAAAGCATTTACATACTCTACTGAGCTTCCACCAAATGGTGGTCCTGCTTTCTCAAATTCGACATTAAAAAGTAAACCCGCCAATTTTCCCCCTGGAGACAACAAGGATTTCATCTTAGCCAAATATTGATTTCTCAAGGATGGATCGATGGCACAAAAAAATGTTTGTTCCAATATAAGGTCATATTTACCTTCCAGCTCAAAAAAATCAAGACATATGACTTCTACATTTGCGAAGTTCTGAAACTTGACTTTGAGCTTATCGACCAAGTCAATGCTCAAATCCACGATGGTAAGTTCAAAATGATCCATGGTTTCAATCAACCACGTTGCTTCATAGGCTTTACCTGCCCCAGGAATCAAGATTTTACATCCTGGCTTTACTTGAGATTTTAAATAGGAAACAAGGGCTGGACTCGGATAACCAATATCCCAAGGTGTGTTTTCTTCAATATATCTTGAATTCCAGTAAGTACTATCTAGATTTTGATTTGCCATGACTTGCCATTCATTTTAAAGGTCTATATTTGGACCAATTTTACAATCATTATGTTGATAAACTGCAAAGGTACGCTTATTGATCTTTCTTCGCCCAAAGTGATGGGTGTGATTAATTTGAATGCGGATTCTTTTTACAGCAAAAGCCGGGTACTCGGCACCCAACCTTTATTGACCAAGGTTTCCCAAATGTTGGAAGAAGGTGCCGATTTCATTGACCTCGGTTTTATGTCTTCCAAGCCTGGTTCAGAAATTTCAGATCCCGATGAGGAATCATTGATCATCTGTAAAGCTATAGAAACTATTTTAGACCATTTTCCAGAAACGCTGATTTCAATAGATACCATCCATTCATCGGTGGCAAAAAGTGGTTTGGAAGGAGGTGCCGCCATCATCAATGATATATCGGCAGGCTCACATGATGACCAAATGTGGCAAATTGTCAAAGAATTTAGTGCTCCTTATATCATGATGCACATGCGAGGCAATCCGCAAACCATGCTAAGTTTCACCGAATATGACGATGTTGTGTTAGATGTTTTGAGGAATTTGGCAACTCAAAAAAAGGCTGCTATCGAATTTGGGCTCAAAGATGTGATCATTGATCCAGGTTTTGGTTTTGCTAAAACCATTGATCAAAATTTTGAGTTACTCAATAAATTGGCTGCCTTTCAAATGATTGAAGCACCTATTTTAGTAGGTATTTCACGTAAATCAATGATATATAAGACTTTAGAAACAAGTCCAGAAGAATCGCTGACAGGAACAATAGCGTTGAATTTTGGGGCACTTGAGCGAGGTGCAAATATTTTAAGGGTCCATGATGTAAAGGAGGCCAAAGAAACAATCACTCTTTTTCAAAAACTAAATGAGTTTAACTAATATTTAAAGTGTTTGTTTGTAGTAGGTTTAATATTGAACAACGTTTATACAGTGTATGGAAGATAAGAAGGAGATAAAAAAAGACAAGAAGGTAAATAAGGGGTGGAAAATACTCTTGTATACCCTATTGACACTCATTTTACTCCCTATTTTACTTTCCTTACTACTCAATCTTTCTCCTGTTCAAAATTATGTGGCAGGAAAGCTAGCCAATTACATGTCCAAAAGAATGGAGGCAAAGGTTGGATTATCCAATATTGACATTGACTTTGCTTATGGTTTGGAATTAAAAGGTTTTCACATAGTCCAGGGCCAAGACACTGTTTTAAATTGCAATTTGCTGGAAGTGTCTTTGTTACAAAACTTGTTTTCCCTCACAAAAAATAAGTTATCCCTCAACGCGGTTTCATTAGATCAGCCTCAAATCAATTTAGTAGTCAAGAAAGGTGAAAATGTGACCAATCTTGAAAAACTATTGAATAAACTGTTTACACCCAAGGAAAATGATGATCCAAATAAAAAATCTATTGCAATTATTATTAAAAGTTTGGACATAAACGGACTAAAATCCTCTTTGAGGGAAGAGAATTCTGGTATGTTTTATAACTTAAATTGCGATAAATTCAGCATAGATATTGAGAAGCTAGATCCTAAAAATAAACAATATCTGATTTCTAACTTAAAGCTAAGCCGACCCGAAATTATTGTAGAAAAATTTCAAAGGATGGCCGTCGTTTCTTCTCCGCAAGAAATTGAAAAAATTGATAGTTTAAACAAAGTCATCACCAATGTTGCTATTAAATCTTTTCAAATTGAAGACGGCATTTTCAATTTAAATGATCTTACCTTATTGGATAAAAACGATAAAAATCATTTTGATTCCAAACACTTTAATATATCCCAATTTAATTTTAAAGTTCAAAATTTAATATTCAAATCAAATACAGGGCTTGAAGCTCAAATTGATCAACTTGGTTTTACGGATGAAAACGGTTTCCAATTAACCAACTTGCAAACAGATAAACTGATCGCCAACAATAGCACCATAGCTCTTTCCAATTTTAATTTATCAACTAATAATAGCAGCCTAGGTTCTGAAATCAGCTTGAAATTCAAAGATTGGTCAACGCTCAAAAGCAATCCAGAAGCGGTTAATATAGATGCTAGACTTGTAGATAATCGACTAGATTTAAGAGAACTTTTTTACTTCCTTCCTGCCTTGGAAAAAAATGATTTCTTAGCTGAACTTTCAAAAGATAAAATGACTTTCAGCGCTCAAGTATTTGGAAATCTGAGACAATTAGCATTACAAAAGGTAAATGCTACCTTGGGAAAAGATATTTATTTAAATGGTAATTTGGTTTTGAATGACATTACATCCAAAGAACAATTTAATATGAATTTGGGCATAGAAAGGTTATCAACCAAAATGTCTGAATTAAAAAGGCTATTACCCAAACTCAACTTACCCGAAAATTTCAACAAATTTGGCCTTATAAATTATCAAGGAAATTTTGATGGTACGCCCAAAAATTTCAATTTAGATGGTGTATTAAAAACTGATATTGGATCAGCAATTTTGGATATGTCTCTAGACATCAGAAATGGAACTTCAGAAGTAAAATATGCTGGTGACATCAGCTTGAAAGATTTTAATTTGGGGGCAATTTCAAATAATAAAGATTTAGGATTAGCTACGCTCAATCTTAATATTCTGGAGGGATATAGTTTTGATTTAAGCAAGTCTGATGCCCTATTTAAAGGTGAAATAAAATCACTTGAATTTAAGGATTATTTATACACCAATGTCCGCGTAGATGGAGAAATGAATAATGGAAAATTTGATGGTAGAATCAATAGCAATGATCCAAATCTAGACTTTGATTTTATTGGGAATTTCTTGTACGCAGAAGATGGATTTACTGTTGGTTTTGACTCTGAAATCCGACAGATTGATTTACACAAATTAAATTTATCAAAAACTCCACTTATACTTAAAGGGAAACTGAAAATAGATGGTACGGGACAAAGTCTCAATACTTTCATAGGCACATTGGAGGGAAAAGATGTATATCTTGAGAAGTCAGACACTATTTATGCATTGGATGACATTGTACTTCAAGCTTCCAATACAGCGGAGGGTGTAAAACAAATTAAAATAAATAATAAGGATTTGAGCTTGTCTATGGAAGGTAAAGTAGACATAGCCAAAGTGGTGAATGATGTGAAACTTATATTACACAATAATTTGCCTTATTATACCAAGTCATGGAATATTCCCGATTCAAACACCGTGTCCAACAATCAAGATTTCAGATTTGATATTGATGTAAAATCTTTGGAATCATTTGCGGATATATTGGGAATTAAAAACGTTTTGATCAAAGATTTCAAGGGCAAAGGTTATTTAAATTCTTCCAAAAATGAAATTCAAATCGCCTCTACTTTTCCTTTTCTGGCTATCAAAGAAAACTCCTTTTTCAACGGTACAGTCTACATCAACTTGCTCAATAAAGTAGGATTTCTCAATGTTCATGCAGATAGCAGTAAAATTAATAAAACTAAAATTGGCGGAGTTGATATTGGTGCTAATGTTGAAGGTGATACAATCAATTGGAACCTCACATCCAATTATATCGTGGATTCTGTAGAAAGAGTTGCCGTCAGGGGTATTGTCAGTCCCCATCCTGAAGGATATCAATTGCGTATCCTCAACAATGATTTAAAAATCTATAATAAACGGTGGAAATTAAATCCAGATAATCTTTTTGCCTTTGGAAATCAATACATCAATATTGAAAACTTTACCATTACAGACGGTAGCCGTACGATAGAATTGGATGACATTGTCAATAAAGGTTTGTTACTCAAAATCAATAGATTCCGATTTGATGCGGTGAATGCCATCATCAAGGATAAGAAATTTCATTTTGATGGTGAAGTCATCAGTTCTCTTCGCATCAATAATGTTTTTGAAAGTTCGCCTGACATTTATGGTACTTTTCTGATCAATGATTTATCCATCAATGGAGATGATTATGGCAATTTAAATTTAGATATCAGCAAACCGCTCAATGAACCCTTGGAATCTATTCTATCTATTGAAAACAATGAAACCAAGTTGGCCATAAAATCCACTTTGGTATATGATCCCGATTCCAAAGTATTGTTATCCAATATTAAAGGAAGAAAAATTCCTTTGAAGTTTTTGGAATACATTCTTGTGGATGGCGTGAGTGATGTGAAAGGATATGTGGACGTAGACGGCACCATAGAGGGTCCAACAAACAACATAAAAATCAATGCCGATGGAACGGCTTATCAGGGAAATGTGAAAGTGGTTTACCTGGGCGAGAACTACAGATTTGACAATCAAAAATTCAAAATATCAGAAAACTTTATCGATCTTACAGGAAGTTTGATGTATGATAGTGAAGGGAATGAAGGAGTCATTACAGGTGGACTTACGCATAGATTATTTAAAAATTTTGGCGTAAATGCCAATATTGAAGGTGAAAATGTAATTGCACTCAATACTACCAAAGCTGACAATCCAATCTATTATGGAAAAGGAAAGGGGCAGATTTCTGTTGATATCGCTGGTCCTGTCAACAAAATTAATATGATCATCAATGCGGTGACAAGGCAAGGTACCCAGCTCAATATTCCCATTACAGAAACTGCCATTGCTGCAAACAAAAACATCATCACTTTTATAGATAAAGATACTTTCTTTTCAAAAGATGGTTTAGCCGGAAAGGATACAACGATTACCGTATCTGGCATGAACATAGAGATGAACCTTACACTGACCACAGATGCACAAATCAATATGATTTTTGACGAATCCATCGGCGATGTCATCAAGGGCAGAGGCAATGGCAACCTCAGAATTGTGTCTCCAAGAGCGGAGCCTCTCCAAATTTATGGCTCTTACGAGATTGAGGAAGGTGAATATCTCTTTACAGCTAAAAAAATCGTCAATAAGCCATTTGTGGTAAGAAGAGGTGGTACTTTGCGTTGGACCGGCGACCCGATCAATGCTCAAATAAATCTGGAAGCTGATTACTTGGTGCGTACTCCATTACAAAATTTCTTACAAGAATTTTTATATAATACATCACTGCAGACAGCTGCTACTCAGCGTACAGACGTCAATGTAAAACTGCTGATTGGCAATACCTTGTACAATCCAACCATACAATTTGATTTTGAATTTCCACAATTATCCGGTGAACTCAAAAACTACGCGGAAACCAAAACAAGATTACTTAGGAATAACATTTCAGACTTTAATGGACAGGTATTTTCACTCATCATATGGAATTCATTTTTACCATCCAATACCTTGTCTGACATCGTTTCTTCATCTGGAATTTTGGAATCAGCAGGGATTAATACACTCAGTGAATTTTTATCTAGCCAAGTATCACTTTTTGTGACCAGTTTACTCAATGATGCTTTGTCTGAGAATGGTCTGATTTCGGGTGTTGATTTCAACCTGAGTTTGAGAAATAATTCTTCATTCAATCCCATTGGAGGTGGCTCGACGGTAAATACACAGTCAGGCATTTTACCCTCTGAAATAGAATTGAGACTCAATCCCAAATTTAGGGTCCTCAACGAAAGATTGGAATTCAACGTGGGCGGTAATTATATTCGTCAAAACAGTATTGGCCAAGTCAATTACATCGTTCCTGATTTTGCCATCCAATACGCAATAACATCTGATAGAAAGTTGGTTGGAAAAGTGTATGGACGATATGATTTTGATGAAATTCAAGTCAATGCAAGGCGTCAAAAATACGGTTTAGGTTTGCGTTTTAGGACTGAGTTTGGCTCCATGCTCGAAACAGAGTCTGATCTTTCCGATTTTTTCAAGAAAAATATCGTGATTGAAGGTGGAAAAAGTAAAAAATAAATTGTGCAGACATTTGCTAATCCAATGTCACATCAGTCGCAACGAATTTACCTTTTTCATTTTTTAAAATGCTGACGCAACTATGATATGCGTCGTGCTCTAAAAACAAATGATGACCATATTGACTTGCATCTTCTAACAATCGTTTTTTCTCCTCAATCGTTATCAATGGTTCAATGTCGTAAGCCATTACATAAGGTAAGCCCAAATGTGCTGTTGAAGGAAGTAAATCAGCACAATAAATAAGGTCAGCCTGCCCCACTCTATGTACCATTGGCAACATCATCGCTCGGGTATGTCCATTTACAAAACGCAAGGAAATGGCATCATCAAAGTGAAAATCATTGATTTCGGTAGCAATAAATTTAGTCACTCCTGTTGTGACCAATGGTAAAATATTTTCGCTCAAAAAAGAAGCCTTTTCTCTTTCATTGGGCTCTATCGCCCAATCGTATTGTTCTTCTCCACACCAGTATGTAGCATTTGGAAAGCTTGGTTTTACTTGACCCGAAGAGTCATACATAAATGCTCCACCCACATGATCAAAATGTAAGTGAGTAATGATCACATCCGTGATATCTTCTGCAAAAAGACCTAATTCAGAAAGAGACGAAATGGCATTATCTCCAAATGGTAAAAAGTGAGACCTAAATTTATCGTCTTGTTTATTACCGATTCCTGTATCTATTAGGACTTTTTTATGCCCATATTCAACCAACAAACTCCTCATCGCCCAAGTACACAAATTCTGATCGTCTGCCGGATACACCTGAGACCACAACCTTTTGGGAACGACACCAAACATCGCCCCACCGTCCAATTTAAAAAAACCTGAAATGACTGGTGTGATCTTTACCATATTTTAGTCTTGTATTATAGTTGATTGCTCAAATTCCAAGATAAATGTAGTAAAAACTGTGTAAAACATTTGCCTTAAGTAGAAAAGCAAAGTTTATAAGAAAGGCAGCAACACTTAAACTTAGGCAGCTTGTCTGTTGTCCTTGTATAAGTTTCTATACTCTTTGAAAGTTATCATTCTTTCTGTTCTTTCATCCCACAACTTGTGATTGGCGAATTTAAGACTCTCCCAGAATGTTACTTCTGTAGTAAACTTGTGAAAATATGGAATATCATTTGCACATTTTTTCAAATGATAGTTGGGAATAGCCGGATTGAGGTGGTGAATGTGGTGAATAGCTATGTTGCCAGTCAACCAATTCATGATCCTTGGCAGCTTGTAATAAGTACTTCCTTTGATGGCAGCCATCATAAACTCCCATTTGTCTTTCCAATGTTTATAACCATGCTCATGTTGGTGTTGGACATAAAAAAACCAAATGGCGACTATGCCAAAAAATGCCAAAACAAAGAAATGAGTCAGCAACACTTTTTTCCAATCCAAGATCAAACAAAGACCTACAACGACAGCTGCTAAAAGGATGTTTGAAAAAGCTAGACCCTTCCACTGCTTTTTGAATTCAGGAAGATTGATAAGTGGTAATCGATTGTGAATCAATATGTAATACAAAGGACCAATCACAAACATCACAGGAAAAGAACGGAAGATTCTGTATTTTACCTTTCCAGCTGTACTCAATTTTTTGTACTCCTCTACCGTCAATGTGTCAATATCTCCAATATCTCTCACCTCCAACATACCATTATTCTTATGGTGAAAGTGGTGACTTGTAGCCCAGTATTTATATGGAATAAAGCTAAACATACTACAAACCTGACCTATGAAGTTTCTCCAAAATCTCGACTTTACAAAACTCTGATGGCCACAATCGTGCTGAATGATGAAAATTCTCACCAAAAAGAAAGCATTCAATACACTCAATAAAACTACTGCAAGTTTTGAAACGTCCCACAAAAAGTAAGTCAATATCCAAAGTGCTACAAATGGACCAAATGAGTTTATGATTTGAATGATGGCTTTTCGGTGGTCTGGTTCTTGATATCTCCTGATTGCTTTGAGCGCCTCAGTGACTTTTAACTTAAATTCTTCTTTGCTAACCTGCATTTTTACTGTATTTCCTACTCTAATATCTTTTGAAGCCACAAAGATAAATACTATGACCCCCATTTTAAAACAATTAACAAAGCATTAAAGTTGAAAAATGCGGAGATATTACAATTTTCAAAGTGATTTTGATCATGTTTGAATGCTTCAAAAATTTTTGTAAAACTTTGAGTCATACAAAAATATTTAAACTATAAGATTTTAAGAAATCAGCTAAAAATTGACCTTAGGGTTGAGCTTTTTGATTATCAATCAATGAGTTAAAGCTAACCGACGTTGATAAATACATTCAAATTTTCATAAGATAACATACCTGTCACCCGATCTGGATCAAATCCTAGTTCGCTCAATTTCACCGATTTATAAGTTAAACTTCCAGAAATAGGTGCTTCTTTCCACTCAGATGGCAAATAATCTTTGAGCATATTGCTAATTAAGGTATTGATATTGAGCGGGAAAAATTCTTCTATTTGATTTTCGATTAAACCAGTGAAAAGAGGAGCTCCAATTTTATAAATAAAAGAGCTTGGTTTGATATCTAAGTCAAATTTACTCAGATATATAACGCCTTCATGTTCATTAAATAAAGGTTCTGCCTTTAGGATGACATTGGCTCCTATAGGTTTGGTGATATCTGCATTGACTACCAATCTACCTTCAGCTACTGTTATATTTATTTTGGTTACTTCCACCTTTTTCCCACCAAAGTCTTGGTTCTTCACTCCATCCATTATGATTTGTTCGAGCGTACGATAATCAATCTCAAAGTGAATAAATCCGAGTGAATTACTGTCAATGGTATCCACCCAACGGAAAGTTTTTTTTATTTTGGTTTTTTCAGGTTCTGAGGTAATCTGTACTATTGGATCCAGACCACCTTTGATGGTAATATTTCCTGCATCAGTGTTGAAGTTTTCAAGCAAAAAGCCTTTTGGAATTACATTGACATTGATACCTTTTGGCAAATTGGTCTTTGTTACTTGTTGAGCTTTGACCAAATTTTCGTCGATGATTTGATTGAAGTTGAGTAAAGGCTTCAATTTACTATCAATTGCTCCTGTTATAGAAGGTTCATAAAATTTGAGCCCCAAATCTGTTAGTTTTTCAATCGAAATTTCAAAAGCGCCGATGTCCAAAATTGGTTTATCTACCCATTCGTGTGACCTGATAGTGGTTTTGGTAGAAGACCGCAATTGATCGTCTATGTTCAGTTCAACCGCGATGTCGATGATCAGTTTACCGTGGGCTTCAGCTGTGAAAAGACCTTCACCTTTAGACACGTGAATCTGAAGTGGAGCTTTGAGAATGATGTCATTTTCATACAAGGCTATCACGACATCACCTTCTCTGCGAAGTACGATGGAAACTTTGTTGGTTACACTCGGATTTTCAGCAAAAATTACATCCAATTGTTTGTTGACCAACTGTGTGAGAAAGTGCTGGGATATTTTTGTGTCTATTACTATCATGATATCAAATAAGAGGCTAAAATACACATATTACATTAAATTATAATATAAAAAACAGAGTTTATAGGTTTGTTATGAGAAAATTTTAAAATCTATTTCCAGATGTTCTTATAAGGTGTTTCTCCTGTAGAATGTTTGAAATCTAATGCGTGAGGAAGAAATACAATTTCCTTTGTCCAGAATCTCTGCCCACACCATGCAAAACTGCAAAATTGCAAAACTGCGAAATTGCTGAATTGCTGAATTGCTGTATTTGTCGAAATAAACAAATAAACGCATAAACAAATAAACATCTAACGGAATACGGAATAAAAGTAGTCAACCAAAATCATGAAACTTCACGATCTCCGATCTCCGATTTCCGAAAATTTGAGTTGCCACGAATTCAAGAAAAATTTCCATTCCACGGCTTCAAAGTCTAACGGAATGTGGAATAAAAATTGTCAACCAAAATCATGAATCTTCAAGCTTTCCGTCCCCCGATCTCCGATTTCCGTCCTCCGATATCCGTTTTTCGGTTTCCTGTCTCCGGTTTCCGGTTTCCGTCTTCCCTTTACCGATCTTCCTCGTCCAAAACCTTTGTCTTGCTTTTGAGGTATTTTAAAATAAAATAAAGTACTCCAGTAAAAATTGTAGCATAAAACATCCATTCAATGGGTTGAACCCATCGCTCTGTGAGTTGATATTGTTTTAAAGTCAAGAAAACTAGAAAAATAACAAACACTGCAAACAAGCCATTTTTTTCCTTTTTCAAGACTTTTTTCAAACTGAATGTCAATGAAGGTTTAGTCCAATTTCCAAAAGCAGGTATAAAAGGTGGAGTGACAGAAGCCCATGAAGTGTATTGCTCCCCAAACTTATCTCTCAAGAATTCCTCCTCAGCAATCATGATTCGCTCATAATAAACCCAGAATGCCAAGATACATGTTACCACAAACCAAATATTGCCTGAGATAACCGCAAATCCCATATACATGAAGAAATTACCCAAATACAAAGGATGTCGTACGATGGAGTAAAAGCCCGTTTTATTGACTGTATCAGCCACTTGTCCTTCTGCAGTATTTCTCCCGGATGTGTTTTTGGGCGTGTGTCCTACAATGTGTACCCTGATCAATAAACCAATTAAACTGATGACCAGTGATGTAATAAATAGTCCATAATTGATGGCTTCACCATTCATAAGATACACTGCCAACGCAACCACCAAAAGAATGATGGGCAAAAAACTTCTCCTTTTAAACAAGAAGTTTCCTTCTGATTCCAACTCTTCTAATAATGGCATTTTCTACGATTTTATTGATCTGGATTGATTGCAGTCAAATCTGCATCATCCATAAATTTTTGCAAATATTCATAAAACAAACCCACATGATACCCATCAGCCAATGCATGATGCGCATGAATGGACACTGACATTTTCCTCTTATCTCCTTCCAATACCATTTTCCCAAATGAAATTTTGGTGCAAGAATCAGCAAATTTATATGGTCTGGCGTGAGAAAGAGAAGTAAAATCTATCCAAGGCACTGCAGAACAATGCACCACATCCTGACCATTGATGCTCAAATCCAAACCACTCGTTTGTTCTACCCTCTGTATTTCCATTTTTGCTTTATCCTGGAAATCCTCAAAATTCCAATCAAAAATAATGTAAGAAAATCCAAATGTTTTATCCGATCTCAAAACCGTTGGTGATGCATTTATTTGATCCAAAAGATAGGGCTTTCCATCAATGATTCTGGTTTTAAATTCGGATATGCTGTTGATGGCGCTCAAAGCCTTATGCAAATAAAACAAGTAAAAAGAATAAGATCTTTCCTTACAAACTTGGTACGCGAGGGTACAATCTACATAGGCAACCAATCCATAGAATGGTTCGTCAAATTGAGTGAAAAACCGAAAATGGTCACTCCTTTTCCAACTATCAATATCGATTTCTTTCATCAATCTTTAATGAAGGGCAAATCTAAGATTTCTCTCACAGATTGGAGACTAATAAACGAGTCTTCATCAATATGATGTTTTACCACCTCATGTTCCCAAGTGGTGTGAAACGGAATGTGGATGGCATTTCCGCCCAAGTCTATGACTGGCAAAACGTCTGATTTGATCGAATTACCAATCATTAAAAATTCTGAAGGATGGCAGTCGAGGTGTTTGATCAATTTCTGATAATTGGCAGCCCTTTTTTCACTCATAATCTCAATGTGATGAAAATAATGATCAAGTCCAGATTTGGCTAATTTTCGCTCTTGATCTACCAAATCTCCTTTTGTAGCAACTACCAATTTATAACGGCCATGAAGTTCTTCAATTACTTCCTGAACACCATCCAGCAATTCGACTGGTTTATTCATCATATCATGGCCGATTTCCATGATTTTATCTACAACAGAAAAATCTACCTTATTTTCAGTAACAACAGAGGCAGTTTGAATCATAGACAACATAAAGGCTTTAATGCCATAACCATATAGTTCAATATTTCCAACTTCGATGCGATATAACTCTTGGTTGATGCTGTGATGTGGCATAAAATCCTCTAATAAATTACAAAAAGAGGTTTCTGCTTCTCTGAAAAAAGTTTCATTTACCCACAAGGTGTCGTCGGCATCAAATGCAATGACCTTCAATTGTCCACTCGTCATGATCTATATTTTGCTTATAGTGCAGCAAAGATAAAAAGAGTGAGGATTTATTTCCTATGAGGTTGGGGAGGTCTTGGAGGATTAGGTTTGGCTTTTTCTTTATTTTTGACATATATCAACTTATGCCTGCTCTTTGTACTTTCTCTTTGATCCAATTCAAATTCGCCAATGGCTTTGATGAGGGGTGTTAATTTTTCGAATCCATAATTTCTGGAATCAAAATTGGGTTGTTTCTTTTGTAATAAACTACCTACGTCTCCTAGGAATGCCCAACCGTCTTCATCAGAAAGGTCTGAAATGGTTGTGGCTATGAGGTTTATTTCCTTACGCGTAATCTTATCAACAACATTTTTTTCCGATTCTTTTTCATCAATACCTTCAGATTTCTCTTTTTGGGTTTTCAAAATCTCGATGTAAATAAATTTATCACAAGCCGCAATAAAAGGATTTGGTGTTTTCTTTTCACCAATGCCGATCACTTGCATTCCTGCTTCTCGCAACCTGGTGGCCAACCTTGTAAAATCACTATCGCTCGAAACGAGACAAAAGCCATTAACCTTTTCAGAATATAAAATATCCATGGCATCGATGATCATGGCAGAATCAGTGGAATTTTTACCGGTGGTATATCCATATTGTTGAATGGGTGTGATGGCATTTTCCAACAAGAGCTGTTTCCATTTGCCCAAACTAGGCTTTGTCCAATCACCATATATTCTCTTGATGGTCGGATTGCCATATTTAGCTATTTCTTCCAACATCTCTTTGATATGAGCCGAAGGTATATTGTCTCCGTCTATAAGGACTGCAAGATTTAAATTCATTGTTTTTTGTTTATGCTCAAAGATACGATTTATTAAAACTAAATAGTTTTTATCCGATAAGGGTCTGGGTTTAAAGAAGCTAGATGGTAGAAAGCATTAAAATGGGCTTGGGAATGATGATTGATTCTATCAGTCTCTTTTTCGCATTTTGTTTTCTATAAGAAACAATTTTCCACTGTATTTGTATATTGCAGAAAACAATTTTAGCAAAACCAAATCAAAAAGATAGGAATAACATAGAAGAAGGGATAAAAAGCTAAGAGGCAGCGCCTCGACCCATATATTAACCCAGGATTTCAATCCTGGGAATAAGACAAAAACAGGGTTTAGAGTTCCATAGGAACGGTCTATATAATAACACTTCTGTTATGCCAAGCAAAATAGACATTTGATGATTTGTCATTATGCTTTTCATGGTTATATTTGTAATGTTGAAAGAGGACGACTTTCGGAAATTAAATTATGATAACCCATTAAAATAGCAACTTAGGATTAATTTACATTTCGAAAAAATTTCATTTGCTAAATACCAATTATAAAAATTATCAAATTAATCAAATTAATAAACAATGGTTCGGAAGAAATTTAAGCTGCAATTTTGCCAAAATCCAATATTTCATTGATAGATGATTTATTTTTTTGCAAGTTAGGGTCAATTCCGAACTTTAAAAAAATAAAATTGAGTAATAATTGGTTTGATAGCTCT
>JAKQLF010000381.1 GCA_029567325.1 Bacteroidota bacterium
GAAGAAATGCTTGGAGAAATTCTCACAATTAAAGGCCATGAATCCTCTTTTGTACTACCACTGGAGACTTGGAGATAAGAAATGATTAGGTAACAAGAGCCGTATGAGGGGAGACTCTCACGTACGGTTCTGTGAGAGGCTAGGGCTGAAATGCCCTTGCCTACTCGACTGTGTCAAGACAAAAAAGTAAGGGAATATCGTTTCTTGCTTCTATCTCTTTTCCTCGCACAAATACAATTTTTAGCTTTGCTCTTATCTCTTTTTCCACACAAATCATAAAAACAAAACAACGGCCAAAGCGAGTTTTTTTTGAATAGTATTTTTGAAGTGAGAGAGCGTTAAGAAAAAAATTCAGCCTTGATTTTGAGATGCTAGCAGCCGTGATGATTGCATCACAGTTCCTTCACTATGATCATTTGCGATGATCATTGCTCCTTCGTCGCACCGTTCTGCCATTTCAAGACAAAAAAGTAAGGAATATCTTTTATTGCTTCTATCTCTATTACTTGCACAAATATAATTTTTTAAATTTTTGCTTTTGAATTTGAACTTTGCGCCAATGTTTATATCAACCTTTATTTTTTAAACTATTTTTTTTAAAAAATCGTTACTTATGGGGGGACCAAAGGGGGGACAATTCCACAATTTTTATTTGTTTTATCGAATAAGTAGAATTTTTCTTCACAATTTAATCTGTATCCTATAACTTTGGATTGAATCAGTTGACAATAGTATACCATGGGCAAAATCAAGTTTACCTTATTATCAATCTTAGCTATTTTATTAATTGGAGGCTGTAAATCTGATCAAAATGGAGCGGCAGATACGGATGCTGATTTTGTGATCAGGATGTCCAAACAGGCAGAACAGATCAATCCCATTTTATTTCCAAGTCCCATTGCCAGAGAAATTTATCAATATATTTTTACGCCAGTTGCGGAGATCGATCCCGATAATTTGGAGCTCGTACCCCTGCTCATCAAAGCCATCAACCCTTTGGTGACGCACGAAGATGGCAGTTATACTTTGGAGGCAGAGATTTTGGAAGAAGCTAAATGGGATGACGGCACACCCATCACGGGGGCAGACTACGCATTCACGCTTAAATCGATTTTGCACCCGGCAACAGACGCTTCTAGTTATAAATACATGAAGGAAATCATCAATGACGTATTGGTTGATGAGGCCAATCCAAAAAAATTCACGATTGTCTTTGACGATTATTCTATGGACATGAAAGAAAGCGCATTGACTTTTGAATTATTACCGCAGCATATTTACGATCCGGAAAACATTACGAAGACCTTCACTTTGCGCGACCTTGCTGATACCACCAAACTGGCCACACTGAGCCAAGACAGTACTTTTATGCGTTTCGCAACCGAATTGAATGGGCCCAAATATACCAGAGAAGTCATTTCGGGATCAGGTCCATATGCATTTGTGGAATGGAAAGACAATGAAGCCATCATTTTGGAAAGAAAAGCAAATTACTGGGCCAAGGACAGAAAGGAAGAAATGTTTCACGCAAATCCTGCAAAGATCATTTTTGTCATCATTCCTGATGAAACGGCGGCGATCACTCAAATGGCAGCGGGCAATGTAGATTTGATCAATTCGGTGACGGTCAATACGTATGAAACCTTCCAAGATTCTGTGAAAGGCAAAGGAAATATATCTTGGTTGAATGTGCAGTTGCCGAAGTTTTACGTCTATTTGCTCAATCACAAGGACAAAATGTTACAAGACAAAAACGTGCGTAAAGCCCTGCAAGCGATCAACAATACGGACGAATACATCAAAACTTTTGAAAATGGCAATGCCACCAAGTTGACATCCTTTGTTCCGTCCTTTTTGCCAGGATACAATAAGGACATTAAAAACATCGGTGGACAAATGGATTTGGCAAAAACCTATCTGAAAGAAGCTGGCTGGGAAGACACCAATGGCAATGGCACGGTGGATAAGGTAATGGATGGCAAAAAGGAAGAGCTGAAATTACAAATGTTGGTCTCTGGAGATCTGAGCGTAAAATTTGGTTTGTTATTTAAAGAACAGTGCGCAAAAGCAGGCATTGAATTGGATGTGGTGCGTAAGGATTTTCCATTGGTGCGCAAGGAAAACATGAATACCCGCAATTATCAAATCATTCCTACTTTGTTTTCGGTGGAATTGATCCTCGAAAACCCCTTTGACACTTATCATTCTTCCAATATAGAAACCACCAATGTATCTTCATACACCAGTGCAGAAGCAGATAGTTTGATCAACATCATTACCTCGGTTGAAGATGATGCAACAAGAATTGCCGCGCACAAAAAGTTGCAGGAGGAGATTTATGACGATGCCGTTATGATTTACCTCTATGCACCGATTGATCGAATTGCACTTTCTGATAAATGGGAAGGAAAAGCTTCCTTATCCAGACCCGGATATAGAGCCAATACCTTTACATTGGGTAAAAATTAAATCGATTGCATCAGAATTATTACATAAAGAGACTACTTTACCTCATACCACATTGGTTTTTCATCATTCTGATCATATTCCTGCTTTCCAAAGCTTCGCACAGAGATGCAGTTGCTGCAAAGTTGAGGCAGTCGGGCATTGAAGAGGACGGCAGTTTACGTTATGAACAGTTGTACGAAGACCAGAAAATCAAACTGGGGTTTCATTTACCGTATTTCTATTTTTCCATCAAAGATGCTAAAACGGAGTCAGGGTTTAGATACCCAAAGCTGGCCTTTCATGGGAGACAATGTCAATTTCATCAATGGATGACAGGTTTGCTCAGTGGAAATTTGGGCAATTCCTACATCAGCAATAAACCAGTTGGCAAAATTATTTTGTCAGCGCTGACCTGGACCGTACCAATTGCTCTGGCAGCGCTTATTATTTCCATTTTGATCGCTTTTCCCTTGGCACGAAGGTTGAGCCAGCAAAGTAATAAATATGTGGAAGGCTTTTTAATGACCTTTTATGCCATCCCAAGTTTTTGGTTGGCGACCTTGATTTTGGTTTTTTTGACCAATGACCATTATGGCATCCAGGTATTTGATTTATCGGTCAAATACGGAAGTGCTTCGGGATTTATGAATAAGTTTCAACGGGTTTTACCCATGATCATTTGTATGATCATTGCGGATTTGGCTTACCTCACAGGCGTGTATAAAACCAGCATCCTCAAAGAAAATGCAAAACCTTATTACTATACCGCATTGGCCAAAGGTCTTTCCAAGGCTGAAGCGATCAAAAAACATACGTCCAAAAATGCGTTGATTGCCATTTCTACCATCTTGGTCGGTGCCATTCCCTCGGCATTGGCAGGTTCTGTGATTTTGGAAACCATTTTCAACATCCCGGGCATTGGCAGGGTTTTGTATTTGGCTGTGCAGCAAGGGGATCAGCCGGTTTTGTACGCCATTGTCCTGCTCATCGGGATATTTACTTCTTTAGCTTATTTATTGGGCGACATTTTAATTGCTCGCATCAATCCCAAAGCCGATCTCGCCACAACGGAATTATAAAAATGAATAGTCCTATTTTATGTGGATCTAAAATGTTTTAATTCAATTGCTTGAGGCTAAATTGATCACAAGTCTTTTGTCAGGTTGTAGAGTAATTTTGGACGGCCTCCGACAAAATGTTTGAACTGATGATTTCCCACATTGAGTTTGTGTTGGTCCAGACTGTTTGAACTGCCAAGGTCAAAGTATTGGAAACGGCCTTTTATGGAATAGAGTTGGTGTAATAGCAAAGTACTGGCATTGCTTTCGGCAGAAAAAAGATATTGCAATTTCACCCAATTTCGATCCATGAAAAGGATACAACCTGCGGCAAATTCGCCATTGATGATCACTTCCCAACACTCCAAATGATCTGGGAAAAGATTTTGCAAAAGTTGTAATTCTTCTAAAGTATGCAGAGGGCTCACCTGGTATTTATTGTTTAATCCATCGGCCAGTTGTTGGTAAAAAGCTGCTAGGTCTTTGGTTAATCCTACGGTTGAATGACTATTAGCATATTTTTTAATTTTTCGGTTAATGGTTGAACTGTAGTTTATTTCTTCGTGCAAATTGACCAACATGGTGAGTCTATAATTGGTCATTGCCGCGCCATTTTCCAAGAGCAAATAATGAAGGGATTCATTGATCGGATGCATAAACCCTGGCAGAACCCTTAAATTATAATTTTTGAATCCTTGAGCGGTCAAGTAACCTTCCATAGCCCCAATCAATTGTTGTAATTGACTGATATTTTCAATATTGGTGACCAAACCTCCGTAACTCAAGCCCTTGTGAGAGTGGTAACAATCTTCGACTTGATGTCCTGCCAAACAAGCAACCACTCGATCTTCCTCCATAAAAATCAGGGAATGATCGGAGAATTTATTTCCGTGATAATCCAGAAAGGAGCGAAGAAATTGGAACATTCCATTCTTTGATTTCATAATGAATGAATCCCAAGATGCTCGCCAAGACTCATGATAGCGTATGACTTCCAAAAAGAATTTTTATTGATGATCTAAACAAAGGAAACCAAAATTCATATTAAAAACAATCTATATTTGTTTAATTTTCATTAAACAAATGCACAATGAAAGAATTTGTCATTTTGGGAGCGAATCATTTTGCATTGTCCATGATTTTAGAAACCCTTTTGGTCAAACATGGACCCTCCAGCATATTCATTTACAGTAATACAGATCACAATGAACATAAAGAAAAAGGCATCCCATACGCTGCTCCAGGATTGACCATTTTTGAAAGGTCGATGTCGCAATTTGAAGTGAGCGACAAGCCTTGTTTCATTGCAGGAATGAGTTCGAGGAGCAGAAAAGCCATCTACGAAGATTTTTCAAAAGTAGTGCCCGACCACTTATTAGAACCATTGATTTATCCCAACGTCATTTTAGCGAGTACTTGTGAAATAGGTTTTGGCGTGCGCATAGAAAACAATGTGTCCATCAATCCATTCGCAAAAATAGGAAACCTTGCCTTCATCAACAGGGCGGTGACAGTAGGACATCATACAAACATTGGCAATTTTACCAACATCAATCCGGGAGCTCACATCACGGGTTCCTGTGACATTGGAGCGGGCGTGACCATAGGTGCTGGAGCGATTGTGAACGATGGCATATCGATTGGCGAGGGCTCCATCATTGGCAGCGGTTCAGTGGTTACCAGAAATATTCCAGCAGGAGTAGTGGCTTTTGGTTGTCCAGCAAAAATCATCAAAGAGGTCGAATGAAATCTTGTATGATTTCACCTCCCTGTATCCTGATTTCCCGATTCATACACGCTGGAATGTCTTCTTCCATATGCGAAACATAAATCACGGCTGTGGTAGTGTGCCTGCAAAAATCGTTGATGGCATTTTTGAATTGTAAGGTTTGTTCGTCATCCAATCCTTGACAAGGTTCGTCCAAGATGAGCAGCGGCGGTTGTTTGACCAAGGCGCGCATCAATAAAACCAATCGTTGTTTGCCTTGTGAAAGGCTGGCAAAGGCTTCATTTTTGAAAGAGGACATTTGGAAAAAAGCAAACAAATCCGCCAACCATTGGCCTTCTTTGACCGTCGAAGTAGCACCAATGCCTTCAGTAAAACCAGAGGCAACCACGTCTTGGCAAGTCATTTTAGAAACAAAACGATCTTCCAAAACCTGCACTTTTCCAAAGAGTATTTTTTGTACGTGAGACTCTCCTCTGAAGAAATGTTGGTGCAACTCGGGCGACAAATACCCGATTTTATTTTTAATGTCCCAGATGCTTTCTCCGCTTCCCCGTAAGCGATCAAATAAGATGATGTTTTGTCCGTAAGCCTTGGGATTATCACCAGTGATGAGACTGATCAACATGGATTTTCCAGAACCATTTGGACCCTTGATTACACATCTTTGGCCTGGAGCTAAGGCAAAATGGATGTTTTTCAAAATGGGTACATCGCCGTAAGTAATAGAAACACCCTCCATTTTCACCAGATGTTGATAGTCAGCTTTATGTTGGTTGAATGGATTTAAAGTTAGTTTATTTTGCTCTTGTTGAGGATCAAAAGCAGGTTCTTCCAGGTTTTCTACCAATTTGCCTGCGTTTAAATGTATTTTTTGGAAGGTGTTCGAAAGCTCAGTATCGGGTATTTTTCCAACCAAAAGCAGTGCCATTTCAGAAGGCAATGATTGGATCAAATCGCTGAGTTTTGTTCTGTTGAATGCATCTACGCCAAGATAGGGTTGGTCCAAAATCAAAAACTGTGGTTCCGAGGCCACACTGGTGATGATGCTGAGTAGTTTATGCTCACCATTGGACAATTGATACTTTTGTTTTTCCAATAAATGTGAGAGGGAAAATCGCTGGAGTAATGTTTGTACGCAATCAAAATAAGGGGATTGAAATAAATGATCTTTGACTGTTTTGTTATCGTCCTGAATGAAAACTTCGTATCGTTTTTCATAATAAGATAGTCGGTCAGTGCCGGGTAATTGGTTATCTCCCGACAATGTTATTTTTTCTAATGGAACGTCGTAGTGAATCTGGCCGCCAGTTGGCGATAAATATCCTGCAATTAATTTGGTGAGTAATGATTTTCCACTACTGCTAGGGCCCAATAGATTCAATCGATCTCCCGAAGAAATCTGAAGTTGGATGTTCGATAATAAACTTCCTTTTTTGGTTTGAATGGAAACCTGGGAAAGAGTGACCAAATTTTCTGGCATAAAATGGCAAAATTTATAAAAGACTATTGTTAGGACTTCAAATGTAACCGCTGTTTAATCAGAAAGCCTTAATAATAGCCTTTGTAAATAAATGGTGAAACACGTGATCGATATCAGTATATTTGCAACTCATTTTTTAATCAAGGGTGAAGATAATCAACAAAATTTTTATTTTTCCTGTGAAGGTTTATCAATGGGTTTTGAGCCCTTTGCTTGGTAGAAACTGTCGGTATAATCCTACTTGTAGCCATTACATGATTGATGCCATCAATGAATGGGGACCGGTCAAAGGCCTTTATTTGGGAATAAAAAGAATTGGAAGATGTCATCCTTGGGGTGGTCATGGATATGATCCGGTGCCCAAAAAAGAAAGTAAATAAAAGGTAACTGTTCAACTTTTCGCCTTTGATCAAAATTGGAAATAGCTGAACAGTGACAATAAAAAATTAAATTATGTGGAGACGTCCAAGACGCAACAGGAAAACGGAGGTGATCAGGTCTGCCGTGAGAGAAAATGCAGTTCAAGTAGAAAATTTGATCATGCCCTTATTTTTGGTGGGCGGCACTGGTGTCAATGAAGTGGTGAAATCTTTGCCCATTGCTTCCAGAATGAGCGAAGACAATTGCCTGAAAGAAATTGAATCTGGCTTGAAATTGGGATTGAATAAATTCATCATGTTTCCTGCCATTCCAGAAGCTTTGAAAGACAGCGTCGCTTCACACAGTTATCATCCCGACAATTTTTATTTGAAAGTTGCGGCCAACATCAAGCGCAATTTTGGCAATGATGTTTGTCTCATCAGTGACGTGGCCATGGATCCGTACAGCAGTGATGGCCACGACGGATACGTGGAAAATGGTGAAATCATCAACGATATTACCTTGCCGATCCTTGCAGAAATGGCACTCGCCCAAGCACAAGCAGGTTTTGATATCTTGGGACCATCGGATATGATGGACGGAAGGATAGGCGCCATTCGTACTAAATTGGATGAAGCGGATTATTACAATACGTCAATCATGTCTTACACTGCGAAATATGCCAGTTGTTTTTACGGACCATTCAGAGATGCACTAGATTCTGCACCGAAATCAGGTGATAAAAAGACTTATCAAATGGATCCCGCCAACAAAAAAGAAGCCCTCATAGAAGCCGAATTGGACGAAATGGAAGGAGCTGACTTTATGATGGTGAAACCTGCGCTCCATTACCTCGACATCATCCATGTGCTGAAGGAAAGTACAAATTTACCCATCTCCGCATACCACGTTTCCGGCGAATGTGCGCTATTGATTGCCGCTGCTCAGAATGGCTGGATCGACTACCACAAAGCCATTGATGAGACCTTACTCTCCATCAAAAGGGCGGGAGCTGATCTGATCATTACCTATTTCGCTAAGGAATGGGCGGAGAGACATATGATTTAAGATTATTCCGGTGATAGGATGATATAATGCTAATCAAAACGGTATTTTAAACCAATCATGAAGCCTACATTTTCAACCCAAATATCATATTCTGGGCTTGGGGGATTCGTAAGAATAGTAATACCTTCATTATAATACATGGGCAATAAAGTAATCGGAGAGCTTAAACTTAAGGACCAATGTTTTCCTGTTTTTATTCTAATTCCAAGATCCAAATTGCTATAAAAGCTTCTTTGTTCGTTTATTGGTTCTTTGTCTGAGGCAAGAATATAATTGCTGATATTGGAAAAAAATGAGATTTTTCGTTTTTTAAGTTGATAATCTAGTCCAAACCTTATGGGTATGTACGATATGTAGGTATCAGGTGATGATGAATTTTGAATATTCAATACCCAAAAAAAAGTGTATCCAACGCCAATTCTAGGTTGGATTAACTTTTCAGTTCTGAAGGTTTTCCAAAATGAAATATCAGATTGCCAAGTATATCCATTGTAGCTATCGTATTGTGCAGAAGTACCAAATTGATCAAAAAAGATAGCGCCAGTGGCAATTTCAAGCTCAGATTTACTTTGACATAAGATCAAAGAGCGGACAAAGATTACAAAAGAAATAATGCAAATGTATTTTTTCATAAGAGGCAATTGTATTTTCATTCATAGGCTAAAAGCTTAGATTCAAAGGTATTACAATTTCAAAAAACTAGCACAAAAAGTACTTGCTTTTTATACTCAAATAAATATGTTAAAAATTTCAATGAGTAACTCCGAATGACCATTAGCCTTAGTCTATCATCTTTCGTCTATCCACTTTTGTCTTTCTTCTTCCTACATTTTTTGAAATGGGACCAATTTATAAACTAACCCAAAAATGGATATTTGTAATCGTGTGGTGGCACAAAGTTTTCCTTGATCGTACGCGGAGAAAGCCATCGGTATAAGTTAACAGCCGAACCTGCTTTGTCATTGGTTCCAGAACCTCTAGCTCCTCCGAAAGGTTGCTGTCCTACTACGGCGCCAGTTGGTTTATCATTGATGTAAAAGTTACCAGCAGCATGTTGCAAAGCTTTGGTAACAGAGTCGATAACGTAGCGATCACCAGAAAAAATGGAACCGGTAAGTGCGTATTCAGAAGTATCATCCACCAAAGTCAGGACTTCTTCCCAATCTTTATCTTCAAAAACATAAATGGTCAGGACTGGGCCAAAAATTTCCTCAACCATGGTCAATGACTTTGGATTTGTGGTCAAAACAACCGTGGGTGAGATGAAGTAACCCTCGCTTTTATCATAGGTTCCTCCAAAAATGATCTCTACATCTTTGTCTGCTTTACACCTTTCTATATAGGAAGTAATTTTATCAAAAGCTCTTTCGTCTATGACGGCATTGACAAAATTTTCGAAATTTTCAACCGTTCCCACAGTGATTTCATCTAGCATTCCCGCCATCAAATCACGGACTTCTTTCCACAAAGATTTAGGAATATAAGCACGCGATGCTGCACTACATTTTTGACCTTGAAACTCAAATGCACCTCTGACCAAGGCCACAGCAAGCGCTTTTGCATCAGCACTTGGATGCGCCAAAACGAAATCCTTGCCACCAGTTTCACCAACAATTCTAGGATAAGATCGATATACATCCAAAGAATTGGAAATGGTTTTCCACAAGCTTTTGAATACAGCGGTACTGCCTGTGAAATGTAATCCAGCAAAATCGCGATGTCCAAAGACTACTTTTCCCAACTCTGGCCCATCGACGTGAACGAGGTTGATGACGCCATCTGGAAGCCCAGCAGCTCTAAAAACTTCCATGACCACCATGGCAGAATATATCTGACTGTCGGCTGCTTTCCAAACCACGGTATTTCCACATAAAGCAGCAGACATCGGTAGATTACCTGCAATCGCCGTGAAATTAAAAGGCGTGATGGCAACGACAAAACCCTCTAATGGACGGTACTCTGTTTTATTCCAAATACCTGCACTGGAATGAGGTTGGATCTGGTAAATTTCATTCAAGAATTTCACATTATACCTCAAAAAGTCGATCAACTCTGCAACAGAATCAATTTCTGATTGATAGCAATTTTTTGACTGACACAACATCGTCGCGGCATTCATTTTATATCTGTAAGGGCCAGCCAACAAATCTGCAGCCTTCAAAAAAATGGCAGCGCGGTCAGAAAAACTCATAGACGACCAATTTTTCTTCGCCTTGTGAGCAGCTTTTATGGCATCTTCTACGTGGCCAGCATTGCCAGAATGATATTGGCCAAGGCTGTGAGACAATTCATGAGGTGGACGCATTGGATGCACATTTCCCGTTTTGACTTCCTTGCCGTCGATCCAAAAGCCGTGATCAGCTTCCACAGATTTTAAGTCAGCAATGGCCTTTTGCAGGTTTGATTTTTCGACACTACCCGGTGCGTAATCCAAAACTTTTTCGTTGGTGATGGCAGGTAATCCTGGAATGTAATTTGATGGCATAATCAATAATTTGGTTAGAATAAAAAAATGGTATCGGGTGTTTTACAACTGTCGGGAGCAAGTTTTAAAATCAAAATCCGTGGGTTGCAAATTAAAAAATTGACCACCCAGCAATAAACTTTTGTGTTAAAATGGGTCATTTTTAACCAAAATTGATCATAGCTGAACAGTTACTAAAAAACAAATTTACATTTGCAGCCCGAAAAAAAGTAAAAAACAGGCAGAGATGTATTTTGTAAAAACTCCCGCACTCTTTAAATGGTTTTACAAACAAATAGTTTGGGACATTCCATCTGACGAAAAAGTGATCTATCTGACCTTTGATGACGGCCCAATTCCCGACATCACCCAATGGGTTTTGGAAATTTTGAAGGAATACAATGCAGAGGCAACTTTCTTTTGTGTGGGGGAAAATGTGAAAAAGTATCCTGAAATATTCAGCGAAATAAAACAAAATGGTCATGCAGTTGGCAACCATACTTTTCACCACATTTCAGGATGGAAAACGGCCAAAAACGCTTACATCGAAAATGTCGATCGGGCTGCAGAATTGATAGAAAGTAACTTATTCAGACCGCCTTATGGCAAAATGACTCCGGCGCAAATGCGGGAACTTGGGAAAAAATACCGCTTGATTTACTGGGATGTGCTGAGTGGTGATTTTGATAAATCCGTAGATTACAAAACGTGTTTGAAAAAATTAAAAAAACACACCAAAAGTGGATCCATCGTGGTATTTCACGACAGCATCAAATCAGAAAAAGTATTAAGAATGGTGCTTCCGGAAATCATGGATTACTGGCAGACAAATGGTTTTATTTTTAAAAAGATCGCCTCAAATTGAGAAATGATATGCAACATGAAATAAAAAAGTGGCGTTATACGCTCGAACATACTATTGAACTTTATATCTCCATGGGCAAAAACTTCCGTTTTGTTGGCTTTTTTCTTTTATTATTTCCACTCTTGGGTCAAGCTCAAAAGGGCTATGAACTTGGCGGTTGGCTGGGTTTGAGTCAATATTATGGAGATCTCAACACTTCCATCAATATCAAAAAACCAGGCATTGCTGGTGGATTGAATGCGCGATACAACTTCAATAATCGACTGAGTACAAAGGCAAGTTTGAATTATGGTAGGATTGCAGCCGACGATGATTTGTCCAATAATAATTTTGAAAGAAGAAGAAATCTGGATTTCAAGTCCAATATTTTTGATTTTACTGCTGTGGGTGAATTCAATTTTTTTGAATATAAACATGGCTCTAAATTGGAATTCTGGACGCCTTACGTAGGGCTAGGTTTTTCTGTTTTCAGATACAATCCAACTACCAAATTGGGAGACATCAAATACAGTTTGAGAGATTTTGGTACCGAAGGCCAGGCAGTAGGTGAAGAATATTTGTTGTTTAGTGGTGGAGCTACCTTGACAGGTGGTGTAAAATGGGACCTCAACAGAGATTGGAGTTTGAATGCGGAGATTTCATTGAGAAAATTATTCACCGATTATATTGATGACGTCAGTACCGTCTACACAGATAAAAATACGCTCAGAACAAGGAGAGGAGACACTGCCGTTTTGTTGTCTGACAAATCAGTAGATTCTGCGATCAGCACACCGGGATCTCAGAGAGGGAATAGCAAAGACAATGATACATATGTATTCATTGGCATCAGCATCATGCGGTATTTCGGAGACATTCCATGCCCAAAAGTGAGTAAAAATTAGCCCAAGCGCTCAATTAAAAGCAGTACATTTTCGTAAATTTTATAGTATTTGTTTTACTTCTGAGTAGACAACGAGCCGCTTTTCAACCTATTTGAAAGGGACATAATATTTTAATTATGGTCGAAATCTTCTTATATAATCGGAAGCCAGAGTAAGTAGCGCAAAATCTTATTTGGCCATCAGAAAAAATACTTTTCATAAATTGTTTAAGACCTGTAAAATTCAATCTTAATTTTTACTCAAAAAGTCACTTAAAATACTCATAATAAAACATTTAAGATTATCTTTGCGCAAAATTTCAGAGACAATTCATTTTTCAATATAATACAAAAGCAAATAATGGCAAATACAGGTCTTATTAAAACTGTAATTGGTCCGGTGGTGGACGTGAGCTTCGGACAGAAAGGATCCAAGTTACCAGAAATCTTAAATGCATTGACGGTAACCAGACCAAATGGCGAAGAATTGATACTTGAGGTTCAGCAGCACCTTGGTGAAGACAGTGTAAGAACAGTTGCAATGGACTCTACGGATGGTCTAGTGCGTGGTATGGAAGCGGTAGATTCTGGATCACCTATTTCAATGCCTGTTGGAGACCACATCAAAGGCAGACTATTTAATGTAGTTGGAACAGCTATCGACGGTATTGGTCAGGTATCTAGAGAAAAAGTAAGACCTATTCACTCAAACCCTCCAAGGTATGAGGATTTGTCTACAGAATCTGAGGTTTTGTTTACAGGTATCAAAGTTATTGATTTGATCGAACCATACTCAAAAGGTGGTAAAATTGGATTATTTGGTGGTGCCGGTGTTGGAAAAACGGTATTGATTCAGGAATTGATCAACAACATTGCAAAAGGTTATGACGGTATTTCCGTATTTGCAGGTGTTGGTGAGCGTACAAGAGAAGGAAATGACTTGATGAGAGAAATGCTTGAAGCAGGAATCGTAAACTACGGTGAAAACTTCTTGCAGTCATTGCACCATGGTGGATGGGATCTTTCACAGGTTTCTATAGAAGATTTGAAAAAATCAAAAGCAACATTTGTATTTGGTCAGATGAATGAGCCTCCTGGAGCACGTGCAAGGGTTGCGCTTTCTGGTCTTACAATGGCAGAATATTACAGGGATGGTGATGCATCTGATCCAAACGGAGGAAGAGACATCCTATTCTTTATCGACAATATCTTCAGATTTACTCAGGCGGGTTCTGAGGTATCGGCTCTTTTGGGTCGTATGCCATCAGCGGTGGGTTATCAACCAACACTTGCTACAGAGATGGGTTTGATGCAAGAAAGAATCACTTCTACAAAAAGAGGATCTATCACATCTGTACAAGCGGTTTATGTACCTGCGGATGACTTGACTGACCCTGCTCCTGCAACCACGTTTGCCCACTTAGACGCAACAACGGTATTGAGTAGAAAAATTGCAGCTTTGGGTATCTATCCTGCGGTGGATCCTTTGGATTCAACTTCAAGGATTCTTGATCCAGCCATCATTGGTGAGGAGCATTATAAAACTGCTCAAGCGGTAAAAAACATTTTACAGAGATACAACGAATTGCTCGACATCATCGCCATCCTTGGTATGGAAGAATTGTCTGAAGAAGATAAGCAAGTGGTACACAGAGCAAGAAGGGTCCAACGTTTCTTGTCACAGCCGTTCCACGTAGCTGAGCAATTTACAGGTATCCCAGGAGTATTCGTTCCTATCGAAGAAACCATCAAAGGTTTCAACATGATCATGAACGGAGAGTGTGATAAATATCCTGAAGCAGCTTTCAACTTGAAAGGTTCAATTGAGGATGCTATTGCAGCAGGTGAGAAAATGTTGTCAGACGCAGCAGAGCAATAATTTATTTCGTACAATCAAATTGTAAACTATATGCAACTATTGGTTCTTACTCCAGAGAAAGAAATGTACCAAGGCAACATACAATCTGTAAAAGTGCCAGGGACAAAAGGACAATTTGAAATCCTCAAAGGTCACGCACCTATTGTTTCATCTTTGGGAAAAGGTGTGGTAAGAATTGTGGACACTGCAGGAAATAAAAGCGAAATCGAAATCCTGAAAGGCTTCGTAGAAGTCTTAAGAGATGAAGTTTCTATCTTGGTTCAAGTTGTGAAAAAAGAACAATAAGACTCGAAGTTTAATAGTAGATATTCTAAATAAAAAGGGATTGAAGTCGATGGATTTCAGTCCCTTTTTTATTGGAGACCGGAAACAGGAAACCGGAAACCGGAAAAAAACGGAAATCGGAGGACGGAAATCGGAGGACGGTTCCGATAGCTATTGAAGTTTCATGATTTTGGTTGACAACTTTTATTCCAAATTCCATTAGATGTTAAATTCGTGAAATAGAGTTTTTTTCGTGAATTCGTGGCAACCTTTATTGACGGAAATCGGAAATCGAAGGATGGTGAAAGGAGACTGGAAAGCGGGAAAAATGGTAAATATGGTGGCGAGACTTCATTCTCTGCTTGCTAGTTTACCTTCAAAACAAGCTTGAATTTGCTCAATTGTTAAATGAGGATAATTAGATAAAACTTGTTCGACGGTATAACCACTTGCCAATTTTCGCAATATAAGCTCTACAGATATTCGCGTACCTTTAATGATAGGTTTTCCTAACAAAATTTTTGGGTCTCTAGTTATCATAGTTTATATTTTACCAATTACTTGCTTTTGTAAAATAGTTCAAACATTCTGAAACCTTAATTAGTTCCAATAATCTTAGACCAGAACTAAGCAGTCATTGGAAACACAAAAAGAAAAGGCGCAAAATCCAGCGCCTCTACCAAATTGTTTTATTAATTTTTAAAAATGGTATGCTACAAAAAGGAAAAGGCGCAAAATCCTGCGCCTCTACTAAATTGTATTATTTATATTATGAATAGGTAAGGCGAAATCATCGCCTCTACAACCTATTTTTTGCCTTGATTTTTTGCTGCGGTTGTTTTCTCTTGTGCAATCATCTGCTGTAATGCACCTGTGAATTTATCCACGCTGTCTGCATATCCTGTTTTTCCTAATGGAATGATGTTGAATTGATTATTTGTTTCATCCTTTTGTAAACGGAATAACCAAATAGTTGGAAAACCAGAGACTTGGAATGCTTGTTGCAAACTTGCGTTTTGACCTTTGATCGCATCAGGTATTTCTTTTCTTCTTGGATAGTCCAATTCCAAAAGAATGACATTTTTTGCAGCCCAATCTTTGAATTCTTGGTGTACAAAAACATTGGCAGTCAACCTTTTGCACCACCCGCACCAATCACTACCTGTGAAATTAGCAAGTATTGGCTTGTTTGTTTTTTTAGATAGCTGATATACTTGCTCTAAGTCAGTCATCCAACCCGGATTCTCTGCGGTGTAAGCTGCAGTTTTTGCGGCAGTTTTTGTTTGTGCTTGCAATTGGTTTTGACCTGCAAAAGCCAATAAAATAACCAATAGAGAGAAAAGCGATCTAGTCAATGCTTGCATTTGTAGTTTTTGTTGATAACGTAAATATCTATTACAAAGTTAATGCCTAACTAACGAAAAATTATATTTAACAAATAAATAAATCGATCGTAAAGTTAAACCGTAGTCCATTTTAAATCAGACTCACCACTTTCTATCACTTTGTAAATGAATTCCATACCTCTTACGCCATCGTCGATGGTAGGGAAATCATACAATGTGTTGTGCGGTTTGCCTTCAATATGAGCGGCAATTGCCATGGCAGCATTTCTGTAAATATTGGCAAATGCCTCAATGTATCCTTCTGGATGACCTTCTGGAATTCTGGCGTGGGCTCTTGCTGCATCACAAAGAGGTCCCTTATTTGTGCGATATACTTGCGATGGTGCTCCTTCCCATTTTACCACCAAAGTATTGGGCTCCATTTGATGCCATTCCAAGCCACCTTTTTCACCATAAACCCGGATATTGAGCGCGTTTTCTTCACCTGCGCAGATTTGACTGGCGTGAAGGATTCCCTTTGCACCATTGTCAAATTCTAGTAAGACGTTTCCATCGTCATCCAAAAGGCGACCATCAACCAAAGTGCTGATCTGTGCACAAAGTTTGGAAATTTTCAATCCGGTAATGTATTCTGCTAGATTTTCCGCATGTGTACCGATGTCTCCCATCGCCCCGGCAATTCCAGATTTAGATGGATCGGTTCTCCAGGCAGCTTGTTTATTATCACCCGTTTCTTTGGGAATATTGAGCCATCCTTGTGGATATTCTACAATTACCTTTCTGATCACGCCGAGTGCTCCGCTAGAAACCAAGTGACGAGCTTGTTTTACCATTGGATAACCTGTATAATTATGGGTCAAAGCAAAGACCAAACCAGATTTGTCAACAATAGACTTGAGCTCATAAGCCTCCTGAAGGTTGAAACAAAGTGGTTTATCGCTCACCACATGAAAACCATTTTCCAAGGCCATTTTTGAAGGTCCAAAATGCACATGATTTGGAGTGACAATGGAAACAAAATCCATTCTTTCACCTAAGGGTAATTCTTTTTCCTTTAGAATCATTTCTTCGTATGAACCATACACTCGTTCTGGGGCAATGTAAAGCCCTTCGCCAGATAATCTAGAGCGTTCTGCATCTGAACTAAAAGCACCACATACCAGTTCTATTTGGCCGTCAAGTAATGCGGCCATGCGATGTACTCCTCCGATGAAAGCACCAATACCTCCGCCTACCATACCCATTCTTATCTTTCTATTCATACAAACCTGAATTTATTTTACGTTTACTATTTATATTGATCAAATTGAAAATTTATAAACCGAAAGGATCAAATTACCGATTTCTGCCATCAAAACTAGTATCTCAGAGGATTTTATCAAAATTTAAAAACCATTTTTGGAAAATTGGTTTACAGTATAGTACATTTATCATATGCGCACAAAAGCATTCATAATTTTTATAGGATTTTTCCTACTCATCTCAAGCGATCTCCTCGCCCAGAGTGTCAATACTACTTTTGGTAAAAACAGAGTACAGTACCACAAGGACTTTGAATTTTGGGATAAATATGAAACAGAAAGTTTTGTAGTTTATTGGTATGGGCGCAACAGATACTTGGGGCAAGCGGCCATTCAAATTGCAGAATTGGATCACGATGAAATCCGCAAAGTCATCGAACACCGAATCAATGATAAAATCGAAATCATAGTTTATACCGATCTCAGTGACCTCAAACAAAGTAATATAGGTATCGACGATGCTTTCCAAAACATAGCTGGACAAACCAAAATAGCAGGCAACAAGATGTTTGTCTATTTTGATGGAAACCACCAACACCTCAGAAAACAAATCAGAGAAGGTATTGCTTCTGTTTACCTGGGAGCCATGATGCTTGGTAGTAATTTTCAAGAAATATTACAAAACTCTGTATTGCTAGACCTCCCACAATGGTTTACAGATGGCATTGTTGGATTTGCTGGGGATCCATGGAACATTTACATAGAAGACGAACTTCGTGATGTGCTTTACAGAGAAAAGAAACTCTGGAAATTTGACAAACTTGCAGAGAAATATCCTAAGCTAGCCGGACACTCCCTTTGGAACTACATCAGTTTGTATTATGGAAAATCTACCATTTCCAACATCATTTACTTGACAAAAATATCCAGAGACCTCAAAGGATCTTTCCAGTTTGTGCTCAACAAATCTCTAGATAGACTGATAGATGAGTGGGAAGATTATTACACCCAATTGTATAAATCTGAAGAAGGAAGGTTTGATGAATTCAATGCGGATTTTCAACTCAAACTTTCAAATAAAAAATATACTCCAGTCAGTGTTTTAGCACCAAGTCCAGACGGACGATTATTGGTTTATGCACACAATAAATTGGGTAAAATGAAGTTGGTTTTGAAAAACCTTGAAACCGGGAAAGAAAAAACAATATTTAAAAAGGGTTTTAAAAATGCTGTCCAGGAAACAGACTTCAACTATCCACAAGTTGCCTGGCATCCTTCGGGTTCAGAATTTACTTTTTCCTACATGCACAAGGATGATATCGTCATTTCTAAATATGACCTTCAGACCGATAAACTGTTCAAGCAGGCGTTTCCAAAACCAGTACAACGTATTTATTCGCTTTCCTATATTGATGATAGATTTTATTTGGTTTCTGGTGCGGTGGAAGGAGTATCAGATTTGTTTACTTATGACAGTAAAGATCGGGTTTTGCTCAATATAACATCTGACTATTATGATGATCTGGATGCAGTGATGACCACCATTGATGGACAAAGAGGAATTTTGTTTTCGTCAAACAGGCCTGTTGAACACATTTTACCCAATCGTTTGGATACGTTATTGCCACTCAAAAATTTTGATATTTTCTTTTATCCATTTGAAGGAGCGAAGGATGAGTTTGAAATGAAAGCGCTTCCCAAATTTCTGACTAGGTATACCTATACCACGGACGAAAATGAGCGCTATCCTATTTCAGTCGAAAATGGTGAAAAGATTGTTTACTTAAATGACAAAACGGGTTTTATCAATACCGTTTCTTACGACATAGCCAGTGAAACCACAACAACATTGAGCAATGTAAACCGCAACCTCATTCGACATGGGGCATCAGAAAAGAATTATTTTTATACTGCATATCATGACGGTCAATATAAAGTCTATGAAGAACCTTTGGACTACACCAAAACAAAAATGGCTGCATACACAGAGCAAAAGAAGTCTTACAAAGATAGACTTCAGGATTATCAGGATGCCAATCCAGAGGTGCAAGAATCGGTAAAGGAAGGTTATAAATTCCAAAGTAAATTTCCTGATCCGGTCGTATTGAATGAAATTGATGAAGAGGATAAATTGCCCATCATTTCAACCAATTTGCAAGAAGAATTGCCAGACATTTCAGATAAAAAATCGATAGAATTTAAAAATGCTGGAATTACTGCTTCGGGCTTTCAATTTAAATTTCATGATGTTGTAAGCACCTTGGACAACAATGTTTTATTTGAAGGATTGGAATTGTTTGGAGGACAAAATCCTCAGATCAATCAAATTCCGATGGGCATCTTACTAAAGGCATCTGCATCTGACTTATTTGAAGATCACCGTTTGGAAGGAGGGTTGAGGATTCCTACTTCTTTTAATGGTTCTGAGTTTTTCCTCATTTATAACAATGACAAACACCTCTTGGATAAGAGAATTTCTCTTTACAGAAGGTCTTTCACTGAGGAAAATGAATCTGATGCAAACCCGTTTACAAAGGCTAAAAAGGATGTTATCTTGGGGATGTATCAACTCAAATATCCTTTTAATATATACTCGAGTGTAAGAGCAATTGGCTCATTGAGATTTGACAGAAATTATCAAAAAGCCATTAATGAATCTACTTTCAGCGCACCCATTGACAGAGAAAAACGAATAGGTATTCGTTTGGAATATGTGTATGACAATACCTTTGACTATGGCATCAATATCATGCATGGCTCAAGGGCGAAGTTTTACATTGAGGCCCAAAACCAATTTGAATTGGATGCCATTGACGGTATTGATTTTACCTTTTCACAAGGGATTACTTCCGTTATTGGTTTTGATGCCAGGCATTACATTCCGATATTGAAACATTCAGTCTTGGCATTGAGAGGGGCGGGAGCTTTTTCTTTTGGATCCAAACCAAATTTATATTATCTGGGCGGAGTAAACAATAGCCTTTTCAATTCATTTGACCAAAATGTGCCTGTAGCGAATAAAGATTTTGCATTTAAAGGAGTTGCAAATAATTTGAGAGGTTTCATGACAGGTGTGAGAAATGGTACAAATTTTTCATTGGTAAATGCCGAATTACGCATTCCTTTCCTTCAATATCTACTTGGGAAAGATAAAGGAATCAGTTTCTTCAGAAACATGCAATTGATAGGTTTTGCTGATGCAGGCCTAGCTTGGTATGGCTTGAGCCCATATTCTGATAAAAACCCGATCAATGTGGAATACGTTGATGGGGGATTGGTACAATTGCAAATCAATTATTTCAGAGATCCTTTGGTAGCAGCTTATGGCCTTGGGTTCAGGACTCAAGTTTTGGGATATTTTGTAAGGATTGATTACGCACATGGAGTGGAGACCAGAATCATCCAAAAACCCAAATTTCACTTCAGTGTTGGCCTAGACTTCTAAAAATGGAAGTATTAATTTTGCAGGTAAGGACAAACGAGGGTGAACTCAGGAATCTTTACTTCTAAAGATTGTTGATCTATCAAACGCGTCATAAAATAAAAGCCCTTCATTTTACCAAGTGGAGTATTCAACGGGCACCAAGAATCATAAGTAAATTCTTGATTTGGCTCAAGAATAGGTTGCAAGCCGACAACACCAACTCCTTCAACATTCCGGATATGACCTTGACCATCATATATTTCCCACTTTCTTGAAATAAGCTGAACAGGAAAATCACTTTTATTGGTAATTGTAATTTTATAAGAGAATATAAATCTTTCCAATTCGGGATTGGAGTATTCCTCCTCGTACTTTGCAATAGCCGAGACCGTGATTCCGTGTGAGGTGAATATATACTCTTTGTTGACACCCATATCAATCAATAAACGGTTTTCCAAGAATAAAGTTTTCAACCAAATACTCAGCTTCTTTTTTGGCAACTTCCAATAAATCATTCACAACTACCGCATCAAAACGAGTTTCGTATTTTAATTCTCTTTTGATTCTGGCGATTCTTTTTTTGAGGCTGGCCGGTGTTTCTGTATTGCGATTGGTCAATCTTTCAACAAGAATGTCAAAAGAAGGAGGTTTTACAAAGATGGTGAGACAATCATCCTTGTATAATTTTTTAATATTGATGGCGCCCTTTACATCAATGTCAAAAACAATGGACTTTCCGCTTTCCCAAATGCGATTAACTTCAGATTTCAGCGTACCATAAAATTGATTTTCATAAACCTCTTCATATTCTATAAAACCACCAGAGGCTATTTTATCCTTGAACTCTTGAGGGGTAAAAAAGTAATAATCTTTGCCATCAATTTCATGTTCTCTTCGTGCTCTTGTACAAGCGGAGATGGAGAAGTCCAAAAAATCATATGTCTCCAAAAGGTGTTTTACCAGTGTGGTTTTACCTGCCCCCGAAGGTGCGGTAAGTACAATCATTTTATGGAAATCAGCTTTCATAGAAGATGCTTATAGGATATTTGCGAGCTGTTCTTTGATTTTTTCCAATTCGTCTTTCATAAATACAACGATTTGTTGCATGTCTGAATCTTGCGCTTTTGAGCCGAGAGTATTAATTTCTCTGCCCATTTCCTGAGAAATGAAATTGAGTATTTTTCCAACTTGCGTATCACTACTATTGAGTTGGCTCATGAAATACTCACAGTGTTGAGCCAGCCTTACTTTTTCTTCCGTGATGTCTATCCGTTCTAAATAATAAAGCACTTCTTGTTCAAATCGATTTTGATCCACTTTTTCTGAAACAAAGAAGTCCTCAAAGTTTTTCTTTAATTTCTCTTTGAGTTTTTCGGCTCTTGCTTGTTCATAAACTGCAATTTTTGGAATAGAGTCTTTGATATTTGCCACTCTGGCGCCAAGATCTTGAGCAAGTACAAAGCCTTCATCTATTCTGAAAGACTCCAGTCCTTTCAGAGCTTTTTCTATCAATGCTTGAACAGCCTCCCATTCTTCCTCACTGACAATAGAACCACCAGAATTCACTACAGCAGGAATTCGCATTACAGCTGCAAAGATATCTGGCCTTTCTATACCCATTTCGGCAGTGATTTTTGACAACTCTTCATAATAGGTTTTGAAAAGCGCGGCATTAAAAGTGAAATCTCCGTTTGATGACTCTCCCTCAATGCCAATAATGACTTCGATCCTTCCGCGTAAAGCGCCGTCTTGGACCATTTTCCGAATTGAAAACTCTTTGTCAGAAAGATTGGCAGGAATTTTCACCCTGATATCTGTATTCTTTGAGTTGAGTGATTTTACTTCTACAACATAAGCTTTGTTGTTGTAAGTGCCATTTCCACGGCCATAACCAGTCATAGATAAAATCATAATCCTTCAATTTGAAATAATGAGTGACTTATAGCGCGCGTATAAGTGCATAATGCCGCAAATATAAACTTAAACCCAATGGGACGGCCTTACAAAATCCAATATTTTAAAAGAGAGTAGAAATACTAAAATATGGATTAAAAAGAGAAACGCCAATTAATTTGGAATATTGCCAAATATACTACCTGATTTCTCTGAAGAAACCTCAATTAAAGAGAATAATATACTGTCATAGTACATGTCATAATATTAAATTAACTTTATGATAAGACAAATATGCACTTTAGGGTAAAATAAAACATATTTTAGCAAAAATAGATGTAGAATACTAGAATCTGATGCCCTTATCTTTGTGTCAGAATATTAGAACTATTAAAAACTTAAAAATTTAAAGACATGAAAAAGTTATTTTCAATCCTTTTAATTGCTTTCACACTTGTAATCAATGTAAAAGCAGAAGAGATTCCTTCTTTTGTAGCTCCTACTTCAGAAAATACATTCTCAATCAATTTGTCTTACTGGAAATCAGAAATGGTGGACGTGAGAATCAAGGATGAGTTTGGAAATATTTTGGTTTCTGAAAAATTGTCAACTAAAGACAACAAAGCTAGAGCTTACAATTTGAAAAATCTTGTTGATGGAAATTACACTGTAGAAGTGGAAGACAAAACTAGATTGGTTAAGCAAGATGTTTCTTTGACTGACAATTTAGTGACTTCTTCAACTACGGTAAAAAATATTTATAAGCCAAACACAAAGTTTGTTGATGGTATTTTCAAAATCAATTACTTGACTTTGGGTCATGATGTGACTGTAAAAATTGTCAGTGCAACTGGTGATGTTGTGTTTTCACAATCATATGAAAACCAAGCAGCTATAAACAAGGCTTATGATCTTAACAACCTTAACAGAGGTTCATACAACGCAATAGTAGTATCAAATGATGATGTTTATTCATTTGATCTAGTAAAATAAATGTGGCTTTAACGATTTGAATTTTCAAAAGGTCTTCGAAAAGTCGAAGACCTTTTGTATTTTATGCAAGTAGGTAAAAACTAGTAAGATTCCTTACCAACATTATTGAGCTTATCAACTGTTTTTTCTACAACCTTTTTTTGTTGTATGATGGCAACCTTGGTGTCATCTTGATCTTTAAGGTTTTGTTCGATTCCTGCTTCTGCTTGTCTAATTTTTTCTTTCAACTTGGTGATTTCGTCATGTAAATCGGTATTTTTCTTTTCCAACTTCGCCAAATCCTTTTCAAGGTCTTTTTGTTTGTCCTCTTCTTTTTTCAATTCCTGAGTCACTGCTTTCTTTTTAGCAAAAATCCAAAAGTCATTCATAAATGTTCTGATGCCCTCTGCTGCTGCTGCATGGTCTTTGGGATTTGCAAATGATCCACCTAAGTCAACCCAAGTATAAACAGTTGCTTGGTCTTTGCCTTCATCAATTTTTGTATAAAGATCGATGGTTTTTGTACCGTTGATGATGGGAACCTGAGCGGCGTTGACATAATATTCTTTAGCTTTTTTGTTGAATTTTACTTTGCCAAAAGTTTTCACATACTCTTCCCATGCTTTTTCAGTATCCTTTTTGGTATAGTCATTCACTTCTACGTAGTAGGCATACTTGCTTCCAAGACTCATCGTCATGTCCTGTTCTTTAACTCTTTGTCCATAGAATGGTCCGGCGATAAATAGTGCAATCATTAGTAGAAAAAGATTCTTCATTCTTAAGTGTGTTTAATGTTAAAATTATTAATACGATAGAAAGTAAAGAAAGTCACACACAACTATAGTTGAGATGTTAGTTCAGCTAATGGTACGCAGCAATCTTTGCCTTGCCATTTACAGTAACAAGTACGTGTAAATTATAGTTTCTTCATACAAAAAACCTTATACCAGTTTATTGTTCAAAATTTTATAGTAAGGTATAAGTTTGGTATTGGGGATTAATTATTTTTTGAAGGCAGTTTATTCAACTTCAAAAGAAAGTTTGAGATTGACTCTGTATTCCAGGACTTTACCATCTGGACCTACTGTGACACTTTGGCTTTGGACAAAAGCAGATTTGATGTGTTTGACGGATTTGGAAGCTTTCAAAACTCCTTTTTCTGTTGCATCTTCCCAACTTTTACCAGAACTAGACAAAATTTCAATTACTTTAAGAATGGCCATAACAATTTTTTTTAAAATGATCTAATGGTTAAATTTATTAAAAAACAGAGATGATTAATAATTAATAGAGCCATTTATTTTTTCAAAAACAAAAATTGAGAACGTCTCCTGTCGTACGAGTTCAAGTTATCGCTACCTTTGACACATGAGTATGATAGAAATACTAGGTTTTTCTTTTGCCTTATTGGGCATATTGTTGGCTATCAAACAAAATAAATGGAATTGGGTCAGCAATATGATCAGCAGTGTCTTTTATTTTTTTGCATTTTATGAAGTACAGCTGATTGCGGATGCCTATTTGCAATTAGTTTTTTTTGTCATGGGGATGGTTGGATTTTATAATTGGAACAATCCTCAATATGCTTCTTTGGAAGCTGTTTCCACGATGACAAAATCTGAGATGTTCCAGTATTCGCTTTCTTTTTTTGGGTTAGCTGCCCTAGTGATTGGTTATACTTCCTTATATACGGCCTCAGATTATCCGTGGTGGGACGGTACTTTGACTGCAGCTTCCGTCATCGCTACAATCATGGCGATCAGGAAAAAGATAGAAAATTGGTATTTGTGGATGGTGATAGATCTAGCATATATTCCCTTATACCTCATCAAAGGATACCATTTGTCTGGCCTTTTATACGCGATTTATATAGTACTTGCATTCATTGCATATAAAGAATGGAAGAAACACCTTCATAAGAACATAGCGTTATGAAAATAGCTATTCTTGGTGCAGAAAGTACAGGAAAGACGACTTTGGCGCAGGTGCTTGCCGAACGATTTGATGCTGTACTCGTTCCAGAATATGCTCGAAAATACGTTGATGAACTGCAGGAAGCAATTAAGATGGCTGATGTCTACAAAATTGCTCAACATCAAATTTTAGAGTATAATGAAGTAGCAGCAAATTCAAAAGCTGTATATGTATTTGATACGACTCTACTGACCAGTATTGTTTGGCTTGAGGACAAGTATAGTGTATTCGATGAAGACTTATTTAACACGTGGAAGAATCAAAATTTTGATCTGATCCTATTGTGCCTTCCTGATCTTCCATGGGAATTTGATCCGCAAAGATCTGATGAACACAGGCGCTTTGAGTTGCACGAAAAGTACCAAATACTCCTCAAAAAAAGTAATAAGAAATTTGCTGTTATCGATGGTTTTGACCACAAACGGAACCAAAAAGCATTCAAAAAAGTAGCAAAACTACTAGGTAAGAATTAACCATAAAAATTTGATATTCAGTTTATTATATCAAGGGATATTGTATTATTATTTTTATTTGTAACAAATAGTTGCAGATATTCTAAAACAAACAATAATTTTGCACTACAGTCTTAAGGGGTGCTTCAATTTTTGTTGAAGCTGAGATTATACCCATTGTAGCATAGAGAGATTGCTCAAACTCTGCTACAAGCACCTGATCAGGGTAATGCCTGCGTAGGGATATTGTTTTAACATGCAAAGAGATACGTTCCCCCGTATGTCTGGCTTAAAACGAAGATTTTAAAATGAAAAAAATTATGCTTTTGGTATCCTGCCTATGGATAGGCGGAAACTTTCTGTATGGTCAGCAGATGATCAAGGTCGTAGATGCAATAAGTGGAGACCCATTGCCTTATGCATTGATCGCATTGTCCGATGGTTTTCAACAATACGTAACTGATGATCAGGGTAACGCAGATATGGGCGCCCCAAGAAACAGTACCGTTAATTTTGAAATTTCTTACCTCGGTTATGAAACATATCAAGGTGAATTGCTTCCGGAGTCCGGAACAATGCTCGTGACCATGCAATATCAAAAGCAAGGTTTAGAAGAAGTATTAGTGACAACAACCAGAGTTGGAAATAAGGGTGTTTTTGCCTCCCAAAATGTTTCAGGTAAAGAATTGGCTAAACAGAATCTTGGTCAGGATCTACCCGTTTTGCTCAATCAGGCAACTTCGGTGATCACTTCAACAGATGCGGGTAATGGAGTGGGATATACCGGAATCAGAGTAAGGGGATCTGATCCTACGAGGATCAATATTACCATCAATGGTATTCCGGTCAATGATGCAGAATCGCAAGGAGTTTATTGGGTCAATATGCCAGATCTGGCTTCATCGCTCAATTCCATCCAAATCCAGAGAGGTGTGGGTACTTCAACCAATGGCGCTGGAGCATTCGGTGCTAGTATCAATTTGCAGACTGATAAATTAAGAGATAAAGCGTATTTTATTTTGGACAACAGTTTTGGTTCATTTGAAACTCGTAAACATACCTTTAGTGCTGGCACTGGCTTGATTGATGACAAGTGGGCAGCAGACGTGAGGTGGAGCAATTTATATAGTGCGGGATATATTGATAGGGCTAGCACTAATTTGGGCTCGCTATACTTGTCTATGGGAGCTTATCTAAATAAAGACATCGTTAAGTTCATCGCTTTTGGCGGCAAAGAAAAAACGTATCAGGCTTGGAACGGTGTCTTTCAGGATTCCCTAAAAACCAATAGAACCTACAATTTCACTGGAGAATACGTAGATGCAAATGGCAATGTGCAATATTATAAAGACGAAGCAGACAATTATTGGCAAGACAATTACCAATTGCATTGGATACATAGCGAAAATGCCAGATTAAATTTCAACCTCGCATTGCACTACACCAGAGGCAAAGGTTATTACGAACAGTATAGACAGCAAGACGATCTGGAGGATTATGGTCTAGAACCTCTCACCATTGGAGATGTAGAAATAGCACAATCAGACTTGATCAGAAGGAGGTGGCTAGACAATCATTTTGGTGGAATAGTAGGAGCTGTAAATTATGAACTTTCACCTAAGCTGAAAACAACACTAGGTGGAGGTATCAATAAATATTTTGGTGACCATTATGGTAGGGTTATTTGGTCTCAATTTGCTTCTAATGGTGCGATTGACCATGAATATTACCAAGACAATGCTGAAAAGATGGATGGTAATATTTATGCAAAAGCGGATATTGCTCTAAATGCTAAACTCAATGCCTTTATCGACCTTCAGTTCAGAAAGGTAAATTATGAGTTTTTGGGGTTTAATGCACAGCTGCAAAATGTGACTCAAGAAGCAACTTTCAACTTTTTCAACCCAAAAGCAGGCTTGTTCTATCAATGGAACCCGGCATCAACATCTTTTGTCTCAGTTTCTGTGGCAAATAAAGAGCCCAATAGAAATGATTTCACAGAGTCTTCCGTCAATTCAAGACCCAGGCACGAGCAAATGATAGATTTTGAAGCAGGATATCACCGTCGCTGGCCAAAAGCCGAAGCCAGAATAACAGCCTATCATATGGCATACAAAGACCAATTAATTCTTACTGGATCTATCAATGACGTAGGAGAATACAGCAGGATCAATGTGCCAAAAAGTAATAGAACTGGCCTGGAATTGGAGGGAGCATTAAGACCAATGGAAAAACTAAATTTGAGTGGGAATCTGACTTTGAGCTCAAATAAAATTGCAGCTTTTACAGAATATTTAGACGCCTACGATGTAGATTTCAATTATCTCGATCAGCAGCAAATCAATCACACGGAAACAGACATTGCTTTTTCTCCCAAAGTCATCGCAGGTTTAACTGCGGAGTACCAATTATCCAACTATTTAACAATTGCCTATCAAAGCAAATATGTATCCAAGCAATATCTGGATAACACCATGAGTGATTTGAGAAAAATAGATGGATTTCATGTAGGCAATGTGAGACTTAGTGGACAAATCCCAGTAAAAAGTTTGAAAAATGTAGGTTGGAATGTGCTTGTTAATAATGTTTTCAATGCAGAATATAGCAATAACGGCTACTCTTACGGCTACATTTATGACAACAACAGAGCAGATTTTAATTATTACTTTCCCCAAGCGGGCATCAACTTTTTGATGGGCTTACAACTGGCTTTTTAATTCGGAAGATTAGACAAGAGTTATAAACTTGTCTTCATCAAAGTGTGCAATGTTGTTATAATATTCTAAACTTGGTTTTGATTGAAAATTAATTTTGGTATGGGAAGCATTGTAAACTTCCCATGTCAATTTTATGATATCGCTGATAGAAAGTTTTCTGACAAGTCCAGTGGCAATACTCACAGGTCCACCCGATGTTACTATGAGTACATTTTGATTTTTGGATTGTTGATAAATGGTTTCGAGGCCAGATACCACTTGGTCAACATATTCGGCCCAGTTTTGAAGTTCTGAATGTAATTCACCCTTGGCCCAAGCCAGAGTAGTTTCTTCATAAAATTTTAAATAGGCCATTTTTCGTTCATCAAATAAAGATGCATCTTCTTGGAGCCACTCTTTTATTGTTTGATCGGGGTTGACGTGGTTTGTCCAATGTTCTTTGACTACGGCGGGCCCTAAATGTTCGTCAAATGCAGCATCAATTACTATCTCTTTATAGACGCCCATAGCTGATAACAAGGTCTCCGCAGTTTGTCTGTGGCGCAATAAATTACCACATATAATGACGTCAGGAATCCAGTTGTCTTTTTTCAGGCCATGACCCAATCGCATGCTTTGCTCAAAACCTAAAGGTGATAAATGGTCATAAATCGGTTTTCCAAATTGTGCCTGACCATGTCTTGCTAGCATACAATACCCCATAAATAATCAAAAGTTTAATTCACAACAATAAACGAAAGTTTAAGTTCTGGAATGAGATAAGGGCAAAAAAATAGCGAAAGATTCCTACCAACCTTTCGCCATACTTGAAAATTATGCGATATTTTGAAAACCCTGAGGTTTTATTCTTTCGTAAATTTCTTAAATAAATCTTCCAATTCAAATTCATCTCCGGGGCTATATCCCGTGTGAGCGTAGAGAATATTACCTTCTTGGTCCACTAAAAATGATTGAGGAATGGATTGAAAATTAAGCGCTTGTTGCAATGATTGATTAGAATCTACCAAAATATTATATTCCCATCCTTTTGATTTCACCAAAGCGGGTACTTTTGCAAATCCTCTTGCGTCATCCACACTGATGGCCATGATCTCCACGCCATATTTGGTTTTCCAACCAGGATAAAGCTCAGCCATCGCGTCGAGTTCTCTTTTACATGGAGCGCACCAAGTAGCCCAAAAACTGACAAAGGTGAGTTTGTTTTTTGCAAATTCTGATTTTACACTGATCGATTTTCCATCCAATTGTTTGAGTGTAGCGTCGGGGAAGACCCTATCTGCTCCTGTAAAGGATAAAAGCATGAAAGTGAAAAAAAGCCCAAAAGCAAATTGTTTCATTTTACTTGTTTGAATAAGATTAACGGAAATCTTTCCGCGTTTTGTATTTAAGACGACACAAATATCCTTTTGTAACACTTTTGTGATCAATTAAGACTTTCTTAGCATGACGAAAGGGATTTATACCGATTGCATCACAACAATATGGTCAAACACCTTGCCAAAAATTATAATACGTTTGCAAGGTGTGTGATTGAGGGTAATTTTCCCATCTTTGTATGGTGCAAATGTAAATCTGCGGACTTTTTTATATGGTTGATTATAAGGTCAGTAATAAGGTCTTCGGTAAATGCGTAACTCAGAAAGTAAAAATGCGACAGGATAAAATGAAGGTAAAAGCATTTGATAAAAGAAAGTATAAAGCCAGTTTTTGGTTGCTTTTGGTTTTCTTATTGGCACAAAACTTATATAGTCAAGAAAAAGATAGAGGTTATCTCACAGGCAGCCTCGATGTGAATGCCAATGTATTCATCAAAGATTCTTCTATCAATGCCTTTGGTTTACCCCAATATGAAAGGCAATTTTTTGGAGGTGAATCATGGCTCAACTTACAATACAATATTGGGACATTGACTGCGGGCATCAGGTATGATATGTTTATCAATTCAAACTTGAGAAATCCAAACGATTCTTATTCTGATCAAGGTATTGGCAGATGGTATATGAAAAAGAGTTTTGATAAATTGGACATCCAAGCTGGATACATTTATGATCAGATCGGTTCAGGCATCATTTATCGGTCTTATGAAACCAGACCTCTGTTCATTGACAACAGTTTGCTCGGAGCAAGTGTAAATTACAAATTCTCAGATCGTTTCAACATCAAAGGATTTGCGGGCAAACAAAAAGATGCCTTTGACATTTACCAAGGCACCATAAAAGGGCTCAACTCTGAATTATACAATTCATTTGGAGAAGAGAATCCCCTCACTTTGCTTACAGGTATTGGATTCATCCACAAGACGATCTCAGATGATGCCATGGAACGGGTAGTAAATAGTTTGAAATCTTATTTACCTGTCGATAGGTTTGGTCCAGTTTACAATAGTTATGCTTATTCGTTATACAACACGTTGAGTTATAAAGCGGTGACTTGGTATGTCGAAGGTGCACTCAAATCGCGAGATATTTTTTACAATCCAGATGCGCAGAAACTAGAACCAAGTGGAGCTTCAACTTTTGGGAAGTATGAATTTAAAAGAGGGAGTGTTTTATACTCTAGTTTGAGTTTTTCTTTGGGTAATTTATCCATGACCCTGGAAGGAAAACGCACAGAAAACTTCAGTTTCAGAATCGACCCCAACCTGCGACTACTCAGAGGATACATTTCCTATATCCCACCGATGAATAGGCAGAATACCTATAGACTTCCTGCTCGTTATGCACCATTTACACAAGAACTTTCTGAGCAAGCTTTCCAGATTGATGCAAAGTACCGTTGGAGTAAAAAATTCCAAACCAACTTAAATGTTTCTGCCATCAATACGCTCCAAAATGTAAAACTCTATCGAGAAATCTACTTTGAAAACACCTTCAAACCAAACACCAACTGGAACTTTACTTTTGGTGTACAAAATGTGCAGTACAACCAAAACATTTATGAGCAGAAGCCCGATGCTGGTATTGTAAAAACCATTGTTCCTTTTACAGACATTTTGTATAAGATTAGTAACAAGAAATCTATCCGATGGGAAGCACAATACATGAGTACGCAGCAAGATTTTGGAAGCTGGCTTTATAGCCTTATCGAGGTAGGTTTGGCGCCCAGCTGGATTTTTGAGACCTCTATTATGTACAACGTTGACCCAAAAAGGACCCTTGTTGGTGCAATAAAACCAGAAAAAATACTTTATCCTACACTTGGTGTTACCTACAGTAAAGATGTCAATCGCTTACAAATAAAATATGTAAAACAGGTTGAGGGCATTGTTTGTAGTGGAGGTATTTGCAGATTAGAGCCTGCTTTCAGCGGTGTGCGTTTTACTTTAAGTTCACAATTATAGAACCATGAAAGGAAACAAAAAGATACAATTTATTTATGGCTTGTTTAGTTTGCTCTTTTTTCTGGGATGCACAGAAACACCCGTTCCTATTCCAGAATTTGAACTCCCAAATACCGATCGAGTAGTTTTGATAGAATACCTGACAGGAGTAAAATGCCCTAATTGTCCCAAAGCAACAGCTGTCTTAAAAAACATAGAAAGTACTTTTCCGGGCAAAACAGCGGTTGTTGCCATTCATGGTAGATTGCAAACGGAACCTTTGAAGGAAAGCAAATTTGATTTCAGGACACCTATTGCCACACAACTCGAGAACTTTCACAGTCCTTTCTTGGGAAAACCAGCAGCTTTGCTCAATCGAAATAAGTTTATAGATGAACCATTCAAACCGGTGGATCTGGTAGATTTATGGCCATCTTATATTGAAGAAATCCTCAGACAGGAATACCTGATTGACATCCTACTTTCGACACAATACGATCCAACTACCAGGGTAGTCACGCTCCAAGCCTCGCTGCTTCCCAAAAATACCATTTCCAAACAGATGAAAATTTCTGTATTCATTACTGAAGGAGAAATCATTGATGCTCAAGAAACCATTGGATCAATCATTGCAGAGTACAAACACGAAAATATTTTGAGAGCTATGTTGACCAATGTGGCCGGCGACGATATTCAAGAACCATTAATCAAGGCTAGTCCACTGCTAAAGAGTTTCAACTATACCATTCCCGAAACATTCAAACCAGAAAATATGGAAATAGTTGTTGCGATTGCTGACGCAACCACCGGTAATATTGATCAAGCCGCCAAGATTAAAATTCTGAAATAAATGACTTTTGGAGAAAAGGTAATTGCTTATCATGAGCAACTGGAGTTCAAAGGATTGTTGCCAGATAAAATCACCATGATGAATCCGTACAAGGAATCAACCTTGATCAGTGACATTGCCAAAGCTTTTTATTTCAAATATTACAATGACCAACAGCCTAGAAACTTGATTTTGGGAATTAATCCAGGTCGACTAGGAGCAGGGTCAACGGGCATACCGTTTACAGATACGAAACGGCTGAGTGAGTTTTGCAATATGGAAATCGATGATATTAAAACCCACGAACCATCATCTGTTTTTGTTTACCACCTCATCCATGCCTACGGAGGTGTGCAGGCTTTTTATCAAGATTATTACATCAATTCTGTCTGTCCACTTGGCTTTACCATCACCAATGAAGCGGGCAAAGAAATCAATTACAACTATTACGATAGAAAAGATTTGCAGCAAGCAGTTTTACCTTTTATCGTCGAGAATATCAATAAGTTGATTGCAATGGGCTGTAGAAGAGAAAAGGCCTTTTGTTTAGGTACAGGAAAGAATTTTAAATTCCTCAACCAACTCAATCAGGAATTTCATTTCTTTGGTGAAATTGTACCACTGGAACATCCCAGATACATCATGCAATACAAGGCGAAACAGATAGACTTTTACTTGGAGGATTTTGTAAGAAAGCTTACGCTCTAGAAGATCGGATTATATCAATTTGTTTTTGAATGAGTAAGTAATCTGGTCCCGACGCTGCATGATAAACATTTGATCTTGCTGCAATAATCTTTCTTCAAGAATAATAAAGCCTGAGAATCAAGAGCCGTTCTGACCGGTGTTCCAAGTTTTTTCCAAGATTGAATCACCATGTTTTTTTCAGCTGGCATTTTATCCAATAGTTCCATTGCCCGATCCTTGAGCGATTCTTCACCGTGTAAATTGCCGTATAAAAATATGAATGGTAAAATCGCATTGATGAGTATGCGTTCTCGTAAATCAGAAGTAATCAGCGCATTTTTAAGTGGTACTGGTTTTCCAAAAACATAATGAGTTTTCCAATATTCATTTGGTTCAACTTCAAATAATGGGGCAAAATCAGCCAATGCTTCAGCATGCACGACCCTACTGACAAGATTGGTATTTTTTACGAAGAAGGCACTCATTTGCGCCAGTCTGATGGTCGGAAATCCAGCAGGCAATAATTTTCCAAATTTCCAGAAGACTGGATCCATTTCTGTAAATTGGTATTTAGCCTTTTGGATTTTATATTCTTTTAAAAGTGAAAAGTTGTATTCGTCAAGTTTTACGTCATTGAGCAGTAAACCAGCATTTCCAAAGAGGATACTTTCAACTCTGAGAGGGTCAAAGCTGTTTTTTTGGATTATTTGGTAAGGCAAAGTGCTCGCCAATCGTTCGAAAGCATCTCCATTGGTAGGTCCACCAAAAGCCCTAGCAATGAAAGTAAAAAGTAATTGTTCAAGATTCTCATTTACATTCTGAATCGATTGACTCATTGTCCCCATTTTAATTTGCCATTTTTGAGCAACCAATGCAGGATAAGAAAATGAAAGCCTTTCTGTCAAGTCAGCATCCAAGTGGTTGGCACATGGAATCCACGCAGTATGATTTTGGAGAGATTCATAAGTGTGCAGGAGTGTGGGATCAATCCACGATTTCACTTCTATGGTGGGAATTTGGAGATCTTGCTTGGTGGAAAACATCACGTCTTTGTTGTTTTCATAAACGACGTGCAAAATGACATTTTGGTAGGCGCCATCCCAATGGTGGTTGTGTTTGTGCCAATCACCTGAATAAACATGCATTTCCACATTTCCAGCCCAAATGATGCCGTCTATTTTGATTTTGGCGTTGTGAAAGTCTGGTCCCGAGCCTTCATTGCGGTAACCATATTCCAAAATTTCAACCAATCTACCGTCAGTTGTTCTTGGGTTATGAATGCGTTTTGTTTGCCAGAGATAATATAACAGGTCTTCTTTGATCATGGCTGGAGTAAATTTTTCATAAAAGAATACCAAAGCTCATAAAAACTTAGCTTTGAATAGAAGTAAAGATAAGGTCTATTTTTGTTTTACTAAAAATATCCAATCCAAAATATTCAAAAAATACAAAGCATTTAACTCTTCTGAATAATTAATCTACCCTTTCGTATAACTTAAAATTGTAGTTGAATTCATTTTTGTCGTCTGCTAGATGTTGCTCTTCACTGACCAAAGACCAATCTGTCAGGTTTACTTCTGGAAAAAAGACATCACCTTCAGGCTCTATGTCAACTTCGGTAACATAAAGTTTGTGCCAGAGAGATTGAGTGAGTTCATAAATCTGTCCGCCACCAATGATAAATACTTCTTCTGCACCAGTATTGTGCGCGCTGACTAATGCCTCTTTGATTGAATGGACGATGATACAATTGGAAGAAATGAAAAATGGATCTCGAGTAATGATGATGTTTGTGCGGTTTGGCAATGGTTTTCCTATAGACACATAACAATTCCTGCCCATGATTACTGGGTGGTTGATGGTTGTTTTTTTGAAATACTTTAAATCAGCAGGAAGATACCAAGGAATTTCATTGTTCATACCAATGACGTTGTTTTTGGCTTTTGCCACAATACAAGAAATGATCATAAGCGAGTTTTGTAATTTGGGTATTTATTTATTCTTCTGTGAGCAGATCAGGACTAAGTAGTAAACTCTTACTAAACATGTCGTCTTCCAGATATTTTCTGGCCGGCCTTATGGTATCTGTGAGGTATTTTTCAATGACCAAACCTCCAATAGGTACTGCGTATCGAGCCCCAAAACCAGCGTTCTCCACAAAAACAGCAATAGCAATTTTTGGATTATTCTTTGGAGCAAATCCAAAAAATACAGAGTGGTCATCCCCAAAAGGGTTTTCCGATGTTCCGGTTTTACCACATACTTCGATATCTTCCAAATATGCGCGGGTAGCTGTTCCTGCCTTGACCGCCATCTGCATACCATCAACAACAGGGTCATAATATTTCTGGTCGATCCTCATGATCTTCTTTTCCTTAAATTTTGCAGGAATAGGCTCGTTGGAGTTTCGAAACTTTCTGATGAGGTGTGGTGTGATGTAATACCCTCTGTTTGATATAGCAGCAGCAATATTGGCCATTTGTACAGTAGTCAATTGGAGCTCACCCTGTCCTATACCCAAAGACAACATGTAGGTTGCTTTCCATCCAGTTGCTTCTCTCCGATATAAGTGATCATAAAATTTTGAATCCGGAATAAAGCCATCATTTTCATAGACATTATCCGTACCAAGAGGATGACCCAATCCAAATTCATTTAAATAAGCTACCAATGTGTCAAGTCCTATTCCTGGCTTTTTAGGATTGTAGAAATTGACCATATCGCGCATCAACTGATAATAGTATGAATTGCAGGAATACTGGATGGCCATCGATATATTTTGAGCTGTGGGGTGTGAGTGGCATTTTTGAAATTTACCACCTCCAATATAATAAGCTCCGCTACAACCAATACTTCTATTCGGATTTGATACGCCTTTTTGCATAGCAATCAAACTGAAAATGCATTTAAAAATGGATCCAGGTGGATATTCTGCTTTTACAGATCGGTCGAAGATTGGTTTATTTACATTATCTCGAATAATGGAATCAAAAATACTGGTCCCTACAACATTGGGGTCATAGGTTGGTGAACTTACCATGGCCAATATTTCGCCTGTACTTGGTTCTATGGCAACCAAAGATCCTCTCTTATTTGCAAATAGTTTTTCTGCGTATTCTTGTAATTTCAAATCCAATGTACTTTCGATATCGAGCCCGGCGATGGATGCAGAGTCCAGTCTTCCATTGTCAAAAGATCCCACTTTTCTTCCAAGGTTGTCTTTGAGCACATATGAAACACCCTTTACCCCTCCCAATTCGCGCTCATACATTTTTTCCAAACCTGTCTTGCCAATGTAATCGCCCATACTGTACAGGCCATTTGATTGTTTGATGATTTTTTTATCTACCTCACCCAAATATCCCAGAACGTGGGCTGCATTTTGGTGTGGATAGGCTCTGGTACTGCGCAATTCAGGAAAAAACCCTGGATACTTGTACATATGTTCTTTAAAATAAGCAAAGCGTTCTGGACTCACTTTCGACATAAAAACAAATGGCACAGACTTGCTGAATAGCCCTGACTTCCAATCCTTCGTCAAGTATGCTTTAAAATCTTCTTTTTGAATACCCAATAAATTGCAAAAAGAAAGGGTATCCATTTTAGGGTCAATATTGCGATAGGTGACCATGATGTCATAGGTAGGAGCATTTGCAACTAGTAATTCACCATTTCTGTCTACTATGATTCCTCTAGAAGGCAACACAGTTTGTCTATATAAAGCAGCAGATTTTGTTTCGTTGCTAAATGCGGGATCAAATATTTGAAGAGATGCAACTTTGAAGGCCAATGCAATAGCAGCAGCAATAAAAAAATAGATTATGGTAAACTGACGTTTTTCTAGATTTTTCAAATCGCGTAGTTAAAATTTTGATCTAAATATCAGATGCAACAAGATAAACAGCACCAGCGATGGTATAACTGTAAAGATAGTGTTCAGAAAGATATCAAAGAAATAAACGAAGGTAAATGCTTCAAAAGAAAAATAGGCAAAGCAATGAATGAGCATCATCACACTGGTGTAAGAAATAAACCAGGAAAACCCAGTTTGTACAAGTGTAGGACTTGTTTTATTGGTGTAACCTTCATATGGTGCTAAGAACCTCAAAATTAGTGCCCGCAAATAACCTGTGACCACTAGTGCTGCGGTATGTACCCCTGGACTATTATAAAACATATCTACCGTAATACCTATGGCAAAACTTGCTAGTAGAACCACCGCTTTTGGTGTATTGACAGGCAACATTAGTATGATGAAAGGATATACCAGAAAATGTATATAATGAAAGGAACCAATTCCTAAGTCTACCCTTATGAGTACCAATAACTGTAGCAGCAATAACCCAACTGCCCTGACTAAATTTCTGTAGATGGCCGTATTGTTCATTGTGTTGTTTGTGATTCTATGGCCAATTGCTCTGCAGCTTGTTTATTTCTCACCACAAAGGCGGTATTGAGTGTCACCGGATCATTGAATAATTCTACACTGATATCGTAACTGTTGCTGCCATTTGCGAGCGTTACTTCTTTAATTTTTCCTACCAGAATGCCTCTTGGAAATATGGTGGAATAGCCGCTTGTGATGATTGTATCACCTTGCAGGACGCTGATGTGTTTGGGTATATCTACGAGATTGAGGATTCTCGAGTTGCGTCCATTCCATATAAGCGTACCGTGGGCATTGTTTCTTTTTATAGCACAGTCAATCAAGGATTGCGAGTGCAAAATACTCATGACTCTTGCATAGTGTGGAGAAACATTCCTCATAATTCCCACAAGCCCGTTGTCTGAAATTACACCCATATCTTTTTCAATACCACTCGAACTACCTTGACATAAAGTAAGGTTATTGTTTCTCAATGTGTATGTGCTGTTACAAATGGTTGCTGGAATTAATTCGTATTTCAAACTATCACTTAGTAAAGTATCTATGTTTTGTGCAGTGGAGTTTACATTTTCTTGTATAAAACGTTCAACCAATCTTGCATTTTCCAACTTTAATTGATCATTTGTTTGTTGTAAATTGGAAAAACGCTCCAAGTCATCCACTTTTTGATTGACAGAAGTTGCCAATATATTGGTTGAATTGATGAAGATTTCTTTTTGCGACTGATTGTAGTTGACAATAAGATATATAGCCACAAACTCCAGTAAAAAAAACAGGATGTGGTAACCAAACCTTAGTAGTATAAGAAATACGTTTCCCATAAAGTGCGCAAATATACCATTCGGAAATAGCTTTGACCATTTTCTTGTTGCAAATTTGATCGATATCTTCATCGCTCAATTTCGCCTTAGCTATGGCTAGGCCTTAATCTCTCTCTTCGATCTCAATAAAATTTTCTACACAATAATTCTGGCCAACCTATTTTCCGAAAGGTATATACTATTCGCGAGCTGATTTGTAGTGTGATTTTCTTTCTATCGATCTCCTCCGCAAGCTAAAACGCAAAAGAAAGTCGTAGATTTTCCAAAATCAGAATATTTTATCCGTTTTAAGGCACTACAAGTTTATAATATGCTTGAATGGCGAGGTCTTCTTCTTGTCGCATACGCATAATATCAGCATCTTCTTTGTCTTTCAAGCCAAGTAAATGCAGTACCCCATGGGCCATAACACGAAGAAGTTCGTCTTGATAGGATACATCATTGTCAGTGGCATTTTCTGCTACCCGCTCCAGGCTGATGAAAATATCACTTTCCAATCGTTTACCTTGCTGAAATGGGAAGGTAATGATATCTGTATAATAGTCATGACTTAGGTACTTTTGATTGATGTCAAGCAGATATTCATCACTGCAAAAAATATAATTGATGTGAATGATTTTGGATCCAAATAGACTGACAATGGCCGTCAACCACTCTAAGGATTTTTGCTCATCAAAAAAAGGTGGAAAAGAAACATCTTCCGCTATAAATTCAATTGGTAAGGAAGGTTGATCATCTTCTACCAATTCTTCATCAACCATACGTATTATTTTTTGAAATACATTTCTACAGTAGTACCGTTGTCCATGTACTTCACCCGATCGGCCAATTGAGTCATGATGTAAACGCCCCTGCCTCCGCAACAGTCCAACAGGTTTTCATCTGTGGGATTTGGAACTTCGGACGGATTGAAGCCATCGCCTTCATCCTTTACCAGAAAAGCTATACCGGCTTTTTGGCCCTTACACCTGATCAAAACATTTTTTTCTTCACAATTTTTGTTACCGTGGATCATTGCATTATTGACAGCCTCCGTGAGGCTTATAAGGATGTCAGCAAACTTGTTTGACCCCATACCTACCTGAGTTACTACTTCTTGGACATAATTCTCCAATTGGTTGATATTTTCGGGTCTTGTCTGAATCCTCAATTCTATACTGCTCATCGATTCTTGCTTTTTTCTATTGCTTTAATTCCTTTTCAACTCCTTGTAGTATTCGTCTACCAGCATTCTATAGTATGGTTTTAATGCTGGTGAAACGGTTTTGTACAATTCGACTTCTGATTCTCTTTTTTTGAGATAATCTTGTATAGCGGGCGGAAGCTCTTGTTTTACATCCACTCCTTGTTCTGATTTTCTTTTTTCATCTTCACCTCGCTGTCTTTCTGCCTTCTCAGCTTCCAATAGTCTGGTGACAATGTCTTTTTGCCTTTTCAGTGTTTCGGCATTCAATCTTCTGTTGACAAGATCCGTTTCGATTTTGTCCATCTGATCAATGATGCCTTGTAAGTCTCCAGCCCCTTTGCCTTGTTCTTGTTTCTCTTTTTTAAGGTCTTGCAAAGCTTTTCTCAAAGCAGCTTGTCTAGCTGCAGCTTGTGCAAAATCTTTGGCTTCTGGGCCTTCTTTACCTTCTTTTCCCATCTTTTTCTGAATGCCTTGTAGAGACTCATCCATCCCTTGCTGACCTTCAGATATTTTATCCATGGGTACATTTCCAGCATTTTTGCCAGACTTTCCAGATCCTCCTGGTTTAGCGCAATTTTGATTGCCAGGCATTCTGCCAGCCATCTGTTGTTGCATGTTCTTCATAGACTCTGACAACATTAATGCCAAATCGTTCAAATTGGTCATTGTGCGTCTTTGTTTTTCTTGGGCTTGATTGACAACCCTATCTTCCAGAAGCTCTATACTATTGTTCATATTGTACTTCACCTCCGTTACTTTTTCGCCAATAAAGGAAGAAACTTCTTCTACTCTTTTACTTAATTCAGTAAGACTGTCTTCAATAATTTGAAATTCGTCCTTGATTTTGAATTGATCCTTTACAAGTGCAACAAATTTTGGCGTGTTTACCGGTGTTTCACGGAAATTTCCAACCAACTCTTCTTGATCAAAAGAAAGTGTAACTAAATTCTCTAGAATCTGCCTGATGGTTTTAATATCTTCCTGGTGTTGCTCAGCATCACCACTTTCCATGTTTTGCTCCATTTCTCCGGCCATCGCTTTCATTTTCTTTCCGGCAGACTTTTGAGCTTTTGCGGCACTTTCTTTATTTTCTTTTTTCAGTTGATCACTGGCTTTGTCCATGTCCTTGTCAATGTCCTCCATTTTTTCTTCATTATCCTTGCCCATATCTTTTGGAGGTGACAGCTCTTTGTTTTTCTCTTCCAGTTTTTCCAACTCTTTCTTTACTTCATCAAATTCCTTATTGAGTTTTTCTTGTTCTTTGGCCAACTCTTCTTTTGACTTAGCATCATCTTTTTTCTCTGTTTCTTCAGCCAATTTTTCTTGCTTATCACCAAGCTCATTGAGTTTTTCAATTTGCTCTTTGACTTCTTTTTCCATTTCAAGTTGCTTGAAAAGTTCTAAGAGACGATCTGTTTTCTTTTCAAGATTTTCATTTTGCATCTTGAATTCATCCATCATTTTGAGAGCATCCTCTTTTTCCAACTCTTGCATCAACTCCTGGATTTTTTCAATGAGTTCTTTGTTTTCCTCATTGGCGGCATCCTCCATCATCTCTTCGAGTTTCTCCTGTTTTTCTTGAATTTCTTCATCAGGCTTTTGCAATTCCTCTTGGTTTTGCAAATTTTCTTTCATTTTTTCATTGGCTTTTTGCAGCTGTTCTTGAAGTTCTTTTTGTTGCTCAAGAATTTTCTCCAACTCTTTTTTATCCTGCCAATCCAACTGTTCTTTCTGTAAAAGCTTTTCCTTCATTTTTTGGAAACGCTCGGCCATTTTATCAATATTTTTCTGGGCATCCTTTAGATTATCTTTGATGGCTTCCTCATTTTCATCTTCCTGAGCTTGCAATTGCTCTAAGGTTGGTTTTAAGAAAGTCATGACGCCAGATTTGCTTGACTTACTGCCATGTACACCATCATTGTCAAATACCTCGAAAAAATATTGTAGTTTATCTCCTGGCTTGAGTTGTAAATCCTTGATATACAACAAATGCCTGAACGAAGCTGCTCTACCGCCTGCAGTTGTTACTTTTTTAATTTCATTTGCAGTAATCTTACCTTTCTCATCAGTGATAGAATAGTTGAAGGTAAGTCTATTGATACCGTAATCGTCAGAAACATCTCCCACAAAAAGGATGGTTGAATTGTCTAAACTATCTACAATAGGTTCAACAGCAATTGAAGGGTATTGATCCTTAATAACACTGACTGTATAGGTCAAAGAATCAGGTGTGCTCATGAATTGGTTTTCCAAATAAACCGTGTATTGGAAGTTATCCATTGCCCTCAACTTTTGACTGAAAGCTCCTTCACCCACAGCTTGTACGCTTTTGAGTTCCTTTGCATCACCAACCAACATGGATATTTTTTCAGTATTTGTGGTGTTGAAATTCCAGGTAATAGTTGTACCCTCTGGAATGATCAAATCTCCTGTATTCGTGAAACGCTCATTTTTTCTTCCAACATAAGCTGGATAGTTGAGTTGCGTTTCAAAATTGGTGATATTGGGTTTTGGTAAAACTTCAAGTTCCAAAGGAATAGAAGATACTTCTCCTGCCGTAAGCGTAAAGGCTACATTTTTCTGTACATTTCGGAAAGTGTACTCATATTCATCTGAAGATAATTTTTCCAATTTATAAGTGAATCCATCAACATCTAAAAAAGCTTCTGCTGGAAGGACACTCCCTTCGATTTTTACTTTCAGAGTGAAATCTTGGAATTGCATTGCCTTCAGATCTTCATTGACTACATCAAAACGGAACGGTGCTTCTTTTTCAAAATCCTCATTGTTGTTGAATAAACGATATGAGCTTTTAGTGATTAAAGAGGGAGACATAAATAACAAACCAACTAAACATAGAACAGGTGGTAAAGCATATTTTAAATACTGTCTGTTTTTTGAAAGATCAATGGCTTTTTGAAAAGGCACAAACTTGATACTTTCGGTTTTTTGAGAAATACTTGCCAAAACCAAATCCGACGCATTTCCGTGTTCACATTGCTTATTGAGTTGTAGAATATTGAGCAACTTATCTTTTACGTCATAAAAGTGGTCGCCAATGATGAGTGCAGCTTGCTCATGTGAAATGGTCTTACCTAGTTTAAATATTTTGACTAGTGGCTGAATGATCCATGTATAGGCAGCGAATCCTCCAATACCCAACAATGAATAGAAAAGAACCTTTCGCACACTTTTGTCAAAATAAAAACTACCTTCAAGAACACTGATGACGAGAAAATACGCGACCACCAAACCGATGAAGTACAAACTTCCTCTAAATAGTTGGTTTACATAATATTTCCGGATAAACAGATCAAGTTTTTGGATTAAATTGCTATAACTACTATTTACCATATGTTGTATTAGTCTATAAAATGGCCTTTTGCCTTTTTCTTACCTTGAAACCTTTTGCAAAATACTATAACACAATCTTGCACAAAACAGTTTCACAGAGTCAAACGTTGTGATTTACCGCAATGCAAAGAAATTGTTAATTAATGCTCAGCTGTAAATATAATGGTATTCACCCTTACGTGTCAATATGTACTCAGGGTTATTTTGGATAATATTCAAGTTTTTACGCAATTTTTATGAAAATATTTGCTAAATCAGCTGATTTGCCTATAAATCCTTGACCAAACAGACCAAATATTTTTACTTCCATTCAATTTATTTTAATATGTGTATGTTACAATGGTTCGAAATTAATGAAAGACGAGAGATGAAAGACGGGAGATGAAGGACGAAAGATGAAACATACAAAGCTTATTTCTTTCATACCTATGGTTATATATACACGCCTTTTTTCTGCTTATTGATTCCTTACATTTTTCACAGTATTTACTGAGGGTTTGATATCCATGTCATTTTTATCTAAATTTGGCCCTGTAAATGGAGCATTATGATCAGGCAAGCGACGTATTCACACTTTAAAATTCCTGTAAAGGGCTTGCTAAGTCTTGGTATAGTGCTGTGTTTGTTTTACATCATTCATAAGGAAGTAAGAAGCCTTACAGATATTGAGATTGACCCTATTTTTTTTTCTAAAGCATATGTGATCAGACACATTCATTTTATGATTTTATGTACTGTTTTGTTGGTCGCCAATGTGTTTTGCGAGGCAACAAAGTGGCAAATGGCTACCCAATATTTTATTCAACAAAGCAAAGCGAAATCCATTAGAGCGGTACTTTTTGGAAACACACTTGGATTTGTCACCCCGTCCAAAGTCGGGGAATATGCGGGCCGCTTATTGCATACGAGCAAGCAGAAGTCTCTCAAAGGGCTATTGGCAAATCTTTACTGCAGTTTATCTCAAAATATCGTCAACATTTTGATTGGCTTATTGGCATTTGGCCTCAACCCCAGTTTTAATTCACTGATTAACAGATATTTAACATCATCTTTTTTTACTTTAGGAATTGTATTCACGTTTGTACTGGTATTGGTGTATTTCAATTTAGAAGTAGTAATCGAAAAGGCCAGTAAGGTTGAAATATTGAAAAAACGCTTGGATGCACTTGGTTTTGAGCAATTTGACGAAGCCATTGATCGACAAACTTTGACTCAGATGTTGGCTTGGTCTTTTTTACGGTATGTAGTTTATGCAGCACAATACATCCTGGTTTGTCACTATTTTGATTTTGATACGTCTTTATTGAACATGTTGAGTGGTGTCAGTTTTATATTCCTGATACAGTCGGCTTTGATTTTGCCTCCTGTTTTGGGATTGTTGGCAAGAGGCGAAATAGCCATTGTGGTTTGGTCGTTGTTTGCAATAAGTACTGACCAAATATTACTGAGCACATTTTCATTGTGGATAATCAATATTTTGGTACCAGCCGTTATAGGATTAATAGTATTGTTGGTTCCTGTTGGTGGAGAAAAACCATCCTCAGAAACCAACCAAATAACATAAAGATTAAAGAAGTGAAAAAATTGAAAATTAAATATGTAACAGCATTTGCTTCAGCCATACTTGTTTTATTGGCAGTGGCGCTTTCAATTCAAATGAAAGTGATTGATGTGCCGCGCGAAGATTGTTACCGTACAAACACTAGTTTTAAAGCTGGAGAGCGATTGGTTTATAAAGTATATTACAATTGGAAATTTGTATGGATTCCTGCGGGAGAGGTGGTGATGGATATCAAAGAAAATGCGGATGATTACGAGGTGAAAGTTGTTGGCACAACTTATGAGTCGTATGACAATTTTTTTAGAGTAAGAGATTATTTCTATTCCAAAATAGATAAGAAAACTTTACTACCGAGCAATTTTGTGAGGAAGGTAGAAGAGGGAGATTATAGACTTTACGATAGTGTTGCATTCGACCAAAATACACTTACCGCGAAGTCATTTCATGGCAAAACCAGGGCAGCGGCGACAATGCAAAATCATAAATTAAATGAGTGTATGCACGACTTGGTATCAATTTTGTATGCGTTAAGGAATACAGAGACCAAATACCTTAAAAAAGGGGATCATTTGCCTGTCAAAGTAATGTTTGATAAGGAAATTTATCCGGTAAAAGTGGTTTACAACGGAAAGGAAAGTGCCAAAAAAATAAAAGATTTGGGCAAGTTCAAAACCTTAAGAATCACTCCAAGTATGGTAGCGGGAACTGTTTTTAAAGATGAAACCAAGATGGATATCTGGGTGAGTGATGATGAGAATAAGATCCCCCTACTCATAGAATCTCCTCTATCCGTCGGAAGTGGTAAAGCTATTTTAAAATCCTACAGTAACCTGAGAAATAGTTTTACATCAAAAATAAATTGAGGTGATCAAAAAAACATATATGATCTTGGCTGTCGTTGGTTTAATGGCGCTAAGTATTATCATTGGTTGGGTTTGGGGTAAGAGGTCGCAGTTTTTTGAAAATCAACAGCATGTCTCTGCTTCTGTCGTTGTGGAGAAGATGGAAAAGGTGCTCAAATTAGTGACCGTTGAAGCCACTTTGTCTGAGATTTACAATTACAAGGATTTTTATTCCTATGATATCAGCCCTTTGCGCAAGAAAGCAATGGTGCGCATTACTGCGAAAGTTGCCGCCGGCTATGATTTTGATAAAATAAAAATTACAGTTGACAGTACTGCAGGAAAGGTGATCATCGCCAATATGCCCAAAGCAGAGTTGCTTTCTGTAGATCACACTTTGGATTATTACGACATAGAACAAGGTTTTTTCAATTCCTTTACGCCAGAAGATTACAATCACATCAACGCCAATGCCAAAGATTACATCAAAAAGATTGCACTCGAAAGCAATATTCTTGACAAAGCTACGGAGCAGAAAAAGGAAATGATTGATCTGTGGAAAACGGTTTTGACGGGAATGGGCTATAAATTGGAGATTTTGGAGGCGAGTCCGTTACCTGAGTTTAGTAATGGGCAGTAGGTTTTTGCTGTGAGCCACGAGCTTCGAGCTGCGAGGAATTTTTTAGGCTGATCATTTAAAGCACGATATCTCAAGAGACCTCATAAATCCGTAAATTGCCAGCAGTATCCAAGCCGTACAATTTATTCCCGCCAAATTGGGGAGGTTGATTAATTTTGTTTAATCAGATTTCTGTTAATTGCTTCACTAAGTTTACCCTTAAATCGCCCTTCTTCATTTCTTTTTATCCAAGCGTCAATGGAGATCCCAACCCATGGATAGTCGCTACCACTATAATCCACAATGATGGACTTTCCATAACTAATACTTCTCTTTCTATTATCAAGAATAAGGTCACCTCCATTTGAATTTATAAAGGCTTTGAAACAATAAGCAAAAAATAATTCCCTTAATTCTGTAATTGATAAGTTCAACTTTTGAGAATCTTTGAAGTTATTTAGATAAAACAGTTGAATATTATCAATTTCATTGTCTCTAAAGGATAAAATCTCAAATCCCAATAGTTTACAGAATGATTTTACATTGCTCTCCAGATTGTCTTTTAAATTCTGATGCTTTATTCTTAATTCGTTAATTTCACTCATATAAATCTTTAATGAAGAGTATTGGCTTACTTTGAGTTCTGTCTCAATTGTTATGTAATATTTTCATTTATAATTGAGCTCTTCAAACTTGAAAAACTTTTTTATTTATGCTTAAAATGTTAAATTTTCTACAACAGCATTTTTTACATTATTATATAAAAAGATACCGTTTTTTATTAAACTCCTCATTTCATTGTAATTATTAAATCCTGGCTTCTTAATTCTTGTGCTCCAATTCGATAACAACTGTAGAAGGAGTCCAAATGAACCTCCTGAAGATATGTTTTGAGTTTCATTTTTTATAGTAATATCAAATTCAACTATATTATATTTAATAGTCATGCCAATCCTAAATTCAAATTCACCAACTCTTTCGAAATCAGAGAAATATTGATCATCTTCATAAACTTTAAAGATAACTTTATTTTCCTCCCCTATTTCCAATACCTGTTTAGTTGTATACAGGAATTGGGAACCAATATTCTTATATGTATCTGATAAATGCTGATATTGACTTATAAAATCAATATCCAGCAGTATTTTTTCAATTTTTTCTTGTAATAAATCCTCTTTGTTCATTCGAAAGCCTAATAGGATTATTATTTATGCAAAATTCAAATGTTTAGGAATTACCTTCCTACCATTCCTGATATGCGCAAAATCTAAATTTTCCACGGGATCAAATATGCACATAATATTTGCATCGCTTAGAGGTCCAGTTTTTAAAACAAATTTTCCATTACCTAATAGTACAAAATCGCCAATTTGTCTTTTGATCATACTCTCATCGTACAAATAAAATTCCCAGTCTACAACACCATCGATTTTTCTTACTTTCCCGAAAAACCCTTTGATATCTCTGTAATAAAAACCTTCATTATCTGCATAATAGACTGATTCTATCCAATTGTCTCCTTCTTTTGTTACAGGTTGCTCGCAGATAACATCGCCCGTTATTAGATCATACTCTATCACTCGAGTTCCGCCGCTTAAGATACAATTTCTTATTTTATCAATATTATGATAGCCACCTTGAGCTCTCCATTTTTCTTTACCTATTTCTGTGTCAAAAACAACAACAAAAACTTCAGGGTTGTGCCAATCTATTTCACCTTCGTATCCTGGGTCTGTTCTTAAATTATATTTCTTACAAGTTAAAATTAATAAGTCTTCAAATAACTCAACCTTTGTAATGTTCTCAGAAATTAAGTATGTCCATAGCTCACTTCCATCTTTTTTATCTAGTAAGATGATATAATTATCTGTTTTGTCCTTGTTAGAGATTTTAATTATGCCATATTTGGTAAAAAATATTTTAAAATTTTGATCTCTAATTTTCAGACTAAAATTCTTTTTATTGGAGCTAATATCATAAAACCCAAATTCTCTTGTCTTAAAATCAATTAAACAGTTTGTATCTTCCCAAAAATATCTTAAGATTAAATCTGAGTTTATACATGTTAAAGTATTATTTTTAAGATTTAATTTATAATACAATTCTTCTGAATAAAAGATAATGTATTGTTCCAAAAAGAATAAAGCTAATTTTTGTATTTTTGTTGATGTAATTGGTTTCAAGTCGTGTATTTCGGCCATTGTAAGTTTTGTATTATTTATTTCATTCTCAGAGAGAATAAAGTAATCATACTTATATTCAAGTACTCGATTCATTGGAAGCGCTGTATAATTGTATTTTATGAGACGCATAGATTAATCAAATTTGTTTTATTTATAACAATGGTTCGGAAGAAATTTAAGCTGCAATTTTGCCAAAATCCAATATTTCATTGATAGATGATTTATTTTTTTGCAAGTTAGGGTCAATTCCGAACTTTAAAAAAATAAAATTGAGTAATAATTGGTTTGATAGCTCT
>JAKQLF010000382.1 GCA_029567325.1 Bacteroidota bacterium
AGAGCTATCAAACCAATTATTACTCAATTTTATTTTTTTAAAGTTCGGAATTGACCCTAACTTGCAAAAAAATAAATCATCTATCAATGAAATATTGGATTTTGGCAAAATTGCAGCTTAAATTTCTTCCGAACCATTGTAAAGAGTTCATAAAGTTGAAAGTAGAAAGTTCATAAAGTTTTTTTGAGTTCATAAAGTAGAAAGTTCATAAAGTAGAAAGTTCATAAAGTAGAAAGTTTCATAAAGTTGAAAGCTTTAAACACATAAACGCATAAACAAATAAACATTCTTAGTTCGAAGCACTGTCGATTTTCTTGATTCCATTTTTTCAAAAAATAAAAAAGGAGCCATTCAACATTTTGATCAGCTCCTTCAAATTACTGGTAATATAAAATATGAATTATTGCACGTTTAAATTGTATGTAACTTCGATGTCAGTTTCTCCACCAGCATTCGCTATGTTTCCCTCCTTAACACCGGAGGCAGATTTATTAGGTTCGTGCCTTAAGGTTACTTTGATGGATTGGTTGCTTGCTGCAGCACCTGTTTTTACAGTAGTTTTTAGACCAATTGGATTGCCATTTGTGTCCGCATCATTATAAGTAATGGTAATGGCTGAACTTGTCGCATAGAAAAATTGGTGATCTGCAGACTCCTCTTCAACTTCAAGGGTAATGTCCTCTACAGGGCTTTCTGATTCATTCAATAGTGTGATGGTTCCTTCATAAGTGGTATTTGGAAGTAATGGACCAGAAATTGCAAAGGTTGGTGCATTTCCACCGTCTCCGTCCAAATCTTTGTAAGTGCAAACAACAGTTGGAATGGATATATTCATAGGCCGCAAAGTATAAGTTACAGTTGTAATTAGTTCTTCTTCATTCTCTACCGCTACTTCCTTTTCACAAGAATGCATGATGAAAAGTGGTGACAAAAGCACACTCATCATCAAGGTTTTACGTAAGTTAATTTGTAATTTTTTCATGTCCAATGTTTTAAAATATTTAAAATTTGTAATTCACATTCAATGATATATTTCTACCCAGATCATTTGCAAAATACCTAAGTCGATTCAGATAGTCTCTGTATTCTTTATTGAAAAGATTAAGTATTTGTAATTCTATCTTTACCTGATTTGCAAATAAAGTCGCATTGTATCCGATATGAAGATTAACCAAAGTATAGGCATCTGGCGCTAGTTGAAAATCGCTGCTTGGATCTACATTTGATTGTCTACCGCTGTAGGCAAGGGCAATTTTAGATGCCAGAGATCTTGATTTTATTTTGGAAAGAGCCAAGTCGTAATTGAGAGAAGTCGTTGCTCTAAACGGTGGTGTAAAAACTATTTCATCTTTTAAGATGGTATTTCTTGCTCTGATGTAAGCAGCTTTAGTAGACCATTCTATATTTTTGTGAATATTCACCACATACATCCCATCAAATCCACCAATTAGAGCATTTGTATTTTGATAATTATAGGCCAAAAAAGCTCCTCTAACTGTAAGTTGTGGTTCTGGTTGAGGGACAAAATAGATGAAGTTATTGACCCTTTGTAAATAAACCGTTGCCAAAATAGTCCCAGCTTTTCCCAAATTATGGCTTAGGTCGACCGTAGATTTAATTGATTTTTCTAAATCTAAATTTGGGTCTCCAAATTCCAATGCAGCAATACCTTGATGGAGACCAGAATTAAATAACTCATTGATCATTGGGGCTCTTGCTATAAATGAAATGTCCCCTTTTATGGAAGTTTTTTCGAGTATATAATTTAAGCCTACATTCAAAGCACCGGCGTGAAATTGCTTTTGTTCATCCTGTACGGAATTGTTGCGTATTGGGTAAACTTTGTACAAATAATTTTCATATCTGGCGCCAAATTCAAGATTCAATTTACCCAACTCCCATTTGTGTTGAGCAAAGATTGCAGGTATAAAGCTGAGGTAATCGGGAATAAGGGGAAGACTGCCAGTACCAGCTACATTGGTATTGTTTTGAAATTTGTATTGTAAACCCAAAACCGTTGTTTGATTGGCTTGCTTATTTCTTTCCCAAGAAGCATTAAAAACATGGCTGGCTAAGTTGAGATCCACTATAGGAATGTCACTACGCCCAGCTCTTCGAACATCAAATTCGCGCCGTCTGTTATTTTGAAAGTTATATGAAACCGATAGGAAATTTTCATCTCCAAAATGTTTGGAATATTGCGCTTTGGTTGTTAAATGACCAACAGATTGACTAGGAGCATCGATCTCATAGCTGAATGCTTCTTCAGTAAAAAATGGCACTGGACGAAGCAGAGCCTCCTTCAAATCATTGATATTACCAATATGTGCTCCCCTCAGTATACCCAAGTTCTGAGAAAAATACGAACCTTGAATTTCCCAAGATTGCTTTTCATCATATTTACCAACTTTGATATTTCCAGCATATTCCTCGGCTCCGGTATTGTTTAAGAAGTAGGAGTCAGTTTTCTGGTCACCCATTTTTTTGAAAGCTACATTTCCCCGTACCGCCAAGTCAGCAACTTGTTTCTGAAGTCTTGCATTTAAACCTATAGCATTGCCATTCGATTGGAAAAATGATGTGACATCACCGTGTAAATGAGGATCCAAAATAGGTTTTGCAGATTCCACCAATATAACACCACCCATTGCTTGAGTCCCATATAAAATCGGTGCACTTGATTTTATGACACTAACCTTATCTGCCCCATCGCCACTGATTTCAGGAGCATGGTCGATGCCCCATTGTTGCGACTCAAGGATTACACCATCACTGACCACGGCAATTCTATTACCAGAGAGCCCCTGGATGATGGGTTTTGTGACATTACTTCCTGTCTTAATGATGTCTACTCCAGGTAGCGCAGCTGCAATATCAGCAAGTGTATAACCTTTTAGTTGTTTTAATTTATCCCCGCCAATGCTGTACACAGATTGACTCATGGAATGTTGATGATTGTGGTCCAGGATGGTCACCTCAGATAAAACTTCCTCGTGGTGTTCAAGCAAAAGTATCAGCGTTGTGTCTCGTAGCAGATTGAGATAAAAGGATCGTGACTCACAACCAATATGTGAAACTTCCAAGTGGATGAGACCTGGGCAAAGACTATCAATCCTGAAATTTCCTTTTTCATCGGCTACTGCACCTTTACTTACTTCCGGAATAAAAATAGTAGCGTAAGGGAGTAGTTCGTGGTGATTTTGATCTTGTGCAGTTCCCTTAATGGACAAAGAGCATTGACCAAAGATTGACCAAGAAAAAAGAAAACAAAAAATTGTAATATATACCCTCAATATTTTCAAATTGATTGACAAAGGTATTTTTATCTTTCGGTAAATGCAACATTGTTGCAAAATTAATTTTTCATTCAGTAATCTGACGGTCAAAATGAAGCCGTGAATCTTAAATGAAGTTCAAATGATTAGTATGATTTTGCGAATAAAGGCGTGTAAATAAAAGAGTTGATGAACTTTTTTGGCGGAATTTGAAATGGGGTAAATAAAAGAAAATGAGTAGGAATGTAGGATTCAAAAATCCCCTACGCTAAGTTTTACGGTTATCAAACTGTACGTAAGGGATTGAGTAGTGAGTTTAATTTATATGTCGTAAAAGCCCATTGGCTCTTACATCTCTTGACGGTTT
>JAKQLF010000383.1 GCA_029567325.1 Bacteroidota bacterium
CTTTTGAAAATTTTATTGAAGGAGAGTGCAACAAACTTGCTCGATCAGCAGGTATTGAAATCACCAGCAAACCGGGAAATACACCATTTAATCCATTGTTTATTTTTGGAGACACTGGTTTGGGAAAGACCCACCTATCAAATGCCATTGGAAATGCACTCATAAAAAAGTTTCCTACAAAACAAGTTTTGTTTGTTTCTACTGAGCAGTTTACCAATCAGGTCATCAATGCCATCAGAGCCAATACCATCAATGACTTTATGCACTTTTACCAAACGGTAGATGTATTGATTGTCGACGATATACAGTTTTTGTCAAATAGACCCAAAACTCAAGAAATATTCTTCAACATATTCAACCAATTGCACCAAAATGGCAAACAAATCATTTTGACCTCAGATCGAGCGCCAAAAGATTTGCAAGATGTAGAGAAAAGACTCATTTCAAGATTTAAATGGGGACTCAATACAGATTTGGGTGCACCTGCGTTTGAGACTAGGCTCAATATCTTCAAGCTGAAAATGAAACACGAGGGCATTTTACTTCCTGAAGAGTTGGTCGACTACATCTGTCACCACGTAAAAAGTAATGTGCGTGAATTGGAAGGTGTCCTTATTTCTTTGGTTGCAAGATCTGCACTTAATAAAACTCCAATCAATCTCAATCTGGTAAAAGAAGTTGTAGAACAATTTGTAAATACAGATTCCAAAGAGATCAGTGTAGAGAATATCAAAAAGCTCGTAGCAGAACATTTTGAACTGCCAATCGAGAAGCTGCAAGGTAAAACAAGGAAAAGACAAGTGGTGATTGCGAGACAGTTATCCATGTATTTAGCCAAAAACTTCACCAACAGTTCATTGAAAACAATAGGTCTTAACTTTGGTGGAAAAGATCATAGTACAGTTATTTATTCTATCAAAGCAGTACAGGATTTGATAGATACAGATACCATTTTCCGAGACACAGTCAATCAATTGGAGAAAAAAGTGCAGCTAAGTCTCAACGCATGATAATTTCTTTTACATTTGCGTCATCATTCAGAAAAAGAACATGAAATTTTACATATACGCTTTCTTCGCTATGCTGATTTTTTGCAACATCTCTTGCAAAGAAGGAGGCAGTGGTGGTAGTGAGTATGAAATAAAAAGTAATGAAATTACCTGGCTAAATTTAGAGCAGGCAGAAGATTTGGAGAATGGTGTAAAAAAAATGTACTTTTTGGACTTATACACTTCATGGTGTGGATGGTGTAAGGTGATGGATAGAGAAACATTCACCAATGCGGAAATCATCAAATACATGAATGAACACTTTCACAATGTGAAATTTGATGCTGAGCAAAAAGAACAAGCAACTTTTGATGGTAAAAAATATGATTGGGTAGCAGGTGGTCGCAATGGCGTCAATCAGTTGGCTGTCGAATTACTACAAGGAGATTTATCATACCCATCCTATGTTGTTTTGGATGAGAACAAAAAATTGGTAAAAACATTCAAGGGTTTTATGGAAGCAGAGAGTTTTCTGCAAGTCATCAAATCTGTAGTTCCATAAATGGGGGATTAGCTCAGTTGGTTCAGAGCGCTACCTTGACAGGGTAGAGGTCACTGGTTCGAGCCCAGTATTCCTCACTTCTTTACATTGAAAATTCCTACTTCTTCACCAACAAATGCATTTAAAAATGTGAGTTTAATCACTTATGATTACTCATAAATTTTATTTTTCCAGCATTACCATCTGATTTGATCAACTCTAGACCTTATATTTGATAAATGAATAAGACGGAATGTATCAGGGTATAGTCATGAAATCTACAGGAAGTTGGTATGATATCCGACTGGAGGATGGTAGGCATATCAATGGTCGGGTAGGTGGTAAGTTGAGATTGGATGACCTCAAAACAACCAATCCCATTGCTGTGGGGGATAAAGTGATAGTAGAAAGTGACGTAAATAGTGATTTCGTCATCAGGGAAGTGGTGCCTCGTATCAATTACGTGGTGAGACAATCTCCCCGTAAAAAACACAATTTGCATCTCATCGCCAGTAATGTTGATCAAGCAGTGGTCATCGTTACAATGGTAGAGCCCAATCTGAAGCAAGGATTTATTGACCGTTTTTTAATGATGACAGAGCCCTATAATATTCCCGTCATTATTGTCTTCAATAAAGCGGATCTGTATGATGAAGAGCATTTAATATATTATAATTATTTGCATACATTGTACACGTCTATTGGTTATGAAGTTTTTATAACCTCCATGGTGACGGGACAAAATATTGACCTACTGAAGGTGAAACTGATAGGAAAAACAACTTTGATAGCAGGTCAAAGTGGAGTTGGTAAGTCAAGTTTACTCAACGCCCTAGAACCCGATTTGGATTTAAGAACGGGAGAATTGAGTGAATACAGTGGTAAAGGCCAACACACCACAACATTTGCAGAAATGCATGAGCTGAGTTTTGGTGGGTTCATTATTGATACTCCGGGTATAAAAGCGTTGGCATTCAATAACTTGGAAGTGATGGACGTTGCACACAATTTTAGAGAATTTTTTATCCTTTCTGCGGATTGTAAATTTTCAGATTGCTCACACAGAAATGAACCCAAATGCGCAGTCAAAGAAGCATTGGAAAAAGGGGAAATCAGTGAATTGAGATATGGGAATTATTTGAGCATTATACAAGAAATTGAGAATCAGAATTATTGGGAAGTGCACAATGAGGTATAAAGATGTCATACACTGGTCATAAAAAATATGTCACTCGCCATGAGAAAAGGAAAGACATTCAACAAAAAACAAAGATCCTCTTTTGGGGATTTGTACTTTGTCTGGCCATCTATTTATTCATGAGACGGATGGATATCTATGTGTACTTGAGGACATTTTTTTATTAAACCTTAAAACTTACATTTGGATGGCAAATCACTTTGATTTAAAAAATGATCATTTTTAATTCAACCCTTAGCTTTTGAAATTTCATTTCTTTTGAGACTTCTTTTATACTTTACTTAAACCCAACAATTTCCAATTGGTACTGTGATTCATCGTCAAATGATAAAATGAAGTGATGGATGGTGCAATTGTAAGTATTGTTTTAATGATTTTCTATTTATCTTGGCCTAACAAATACAACGATATGCAAAAGTTGATACTAACCATTTTTGGATGCCTGATCTTTTTTACAACATTACAATCACAGGAAACGTCATACAAACACCCGCCAAAAGCCATGGAGGAAATGCTATTAGCAAAACCTACGCCTGGTGTTTACATTGACAAAAAAGGTGAGTGGATGTTACTTTATGAAACAAACGCCTATCCTACAATTGAAGAATTGGCCCGACCTGAGCTGAGAATCGCTGGATTGCGTATTAACCCAAGTAATTTTGGTCCAAGTCGTCTGACTTACAGCTCCAAAGTTTTCCTCAAAAACATTTCATCAGGTAAAGAATTTGCTATCACTGGTTTACCACAAGATCTGGCCGCTAGTAATATTAATTGGAGCCCAGATGACCAAAAAATTGCTTTGACACATACGAGCGCAACTCAGATAGACCTCTATGTCATAAATATTGCTACTCAGAAAGCTTTAAAAATCAATAAAACGGCATTAAACACAGCAGTTGGGGATATTTATTGGTTAGATGGGAATACTATATTTTACAATGGAATAGTAAAACCTGCGAGTGCTGCACCAGTAAGAGGAGCGGCACCAACTGGTCCGGCAATACAGGAAAATGAAGGAAAAGCATCGCCGAGACCCACGTATCAAGATATGATCAAGAGTCCATATGATGCAAGTTTATTTGAATTTTATGCCACTACCCAATTAATGAAGAATACAAATGGCATAGAGACTAAAATTGGAATGCCAGAAATGATTGCTTCTTATAGCTGTTCTCCAGATAAAAAATACATCCTCAAAAGAACAATTCAAAAGCCTTTTTCCTATTTGGTACCTTATTTTGGCTTTCCGTCAGCGGTTGTTATTTTGGACATCAATGGAAAAGAAATAAAAAAATTGATTACGCTTCCATCTACTGAAACTGCACCAAGTGGAAATGACAATGTGCAAGATCTACCAAGAAGTTATAGTTGGAGGAATGACGAACCTGCAACCATCACTTGGACCGCGCCACTTGATGGTGGAATGATTAAAAATCCTGCTAGTTACAGGGATGCACTTTTTGCACTCCAAGCCCCTTTTACTGGAGAGCCTAAGGAAATGCTGAAGACTACCATGCGATTTAATCGAATTTTGTGGGGAGATAAAACTCATGCATTGGTTATGGAAGGTTTGAGAGGTAAACAAACCATGCAAACCAGCTTATACAACCCTGAAACTGGTTCTATGGAATTATTGATGGTAAGAAACACAACGGATGCTTATGGCAGCCCAGGAAATCCCGTCATGAAATCCAATGAATTTGGAGAAAGTGTTTTGCAAATGAGTAGCGATGGCAATAAAATCTTTTTTAATAATACCACAGGAAGCTCACCAGAAGGCGATTTACCTTTTTTATTATCATTTAATCTGATTGACAAATCAACCGACACGCTCTGGAGATGTTCAAAAGGATATTTTGAATCAGTAATCAGATTGTTAGATCCAGAAAAGCTGAGTTTCATCAGTATGCGTGAGTCAAAAGTTGAGATGCCAAATTACTGGCTCAAAAATTTAAAACTACGCATTGCCGATCGCCAACTGACTCAATTCATGAATCCTTATCCGCAGATGGATGGGGTAAGCAAAGAAAAAGTAAGGTATGATAGAGCAGATGGGGTGAGTTTGACAGGTGATCTTTATTTGCCCAAAGGATACAATAAAGACAAGGACGGACCTTTGCCTGTGTTGATTTGGGCATATCCCGCAGAATACAACTCTGCCGCGGATGCTGCTCAAATTCGTGGCAGTGAGCATAGATTTACTTTATTTAGAGGTGCATCACCATTGAGTTTGGTTACTCAAGGATACGCAGTTCTAAACAATGCGGAAATGCCAATAGTCGCGACGGACTCCACAAAAAAACCCAATGACAATTTTGTAGACCAGCTAAAAATGAACGCAGAAGCGGCTATAAACTTTCTTTGTGACTTGGGCGTAGGAGACCGAAATAAAATGGGAGTCGCAGGACATAGCTATGGGGCATTTATGACTGCAAATTTATTGGCCCATACTGATTTATTCAAAGTTGGAATTGCTAGGAGTGGGGCATACAATCGCAGCCTTACCCCTTTTGGCTTCCAGAATGAAGACAGAACATATTGGGAGGCGACTTCGCTGTATAACGACATGAGCCCATTCAATCATGCAGATAAGATTAAAACACCCATCCTACTTATTCACGGAGAGATGGACAACAATACTGGTACCTATCCGATCCAAAGTGAGCGAATGTTTAATGCTATAAAAGGTCATGGTGGCACAGTGAGATATGTAAGTTTACCTTATGAAAGTCATGGATATTCAGCACAAGAAAGTTTATTGCATACCATTGCAGAACAATATGAATGGCTGGAAAAGTATCTAAAGAATAAGAAAACTATGAATCCATAAACTCGTTTTTGCACAGGTAAAGGTTAGATTTCTTGAGGTTTGTCAATACTGCACACTATTGGCAAAGGTTTTACTATTTGAAGTTGAAAAAATCTAGGAAACTTGCTCAAAAAAGTAGAAGAAATCCATTTTCTTGCTCCAATTATTGCTAGCAATATATATACTATTTTTAGATCTGTCCTAACCTCGTGCGTGGTGTAAAGCGCTCGAAATAGTGCCCGAGTCCTAAAATATCATTCAGATTGGGATAATTTAATCTTTTGACTATTTTTGCTTTTTTATAGAAGTAATTTTCTAAAGAAATTTAAATCGTTCATTTGTAAATTATTGTTTTTCACATCATAACAAAAAAGCAGAAACGTGGAATTTGAAGAGAATAAATATGAGATCGTTCGTACTGCAAAGTTAAATGCAGGAAAAAGAAGGACCTATTTCTTTGATGTGAGAAGAACCAAATCTGAAGATTATTACATCACCATCACGGAGAACACCAAAAAGTTTAATGGTACAGGCTATGAGCGCCACAAGATTTTTTTATACAAAGAAGACTTCACAAGATTTGTAGAGAAACTCAATGAAGCCGTCGATCACATCAAATCTGACCTTTTACCTGATTATGATTTTGATCATTTTGCAAGAAAGGAAGAAGAGTGGGAGAATTCCAATGCCGCCAAAGAGGGTGAGGACGAAGAAGTAAGCTGGTAGTTTTCACGATCTTCAGTCTCCTAGGTCTGTGATTCAAGCTGAGGGGACGATATAAATCCAACCTATAAAGTGAGGTACTATTTTGTATTGGTCCAAAACTAACTACGCAAAGTTCAAAATTGGAGCATATTCAACTCCATCCGGAGTTGTTGTTTTTGGATTTATTTACCCCGAGTTTCACCCGGGGTTATTGATATTGAACCCTTCGGGTTCCACTTTTTCCTAAAATTTCCCGGTTTCCTTCCGATTTCCGATAGCTATCGGAATCTGAATAAATTTTCGGTCTCCGATTAATGAGGGAGTTAACTGAATTTGAAATAAATGTTGACAACCAACATCATAAATCTTCACTTGCGATAGCAATCGGAACTGGGCCCCCTTTTCCCGTATAGGATGCAGGTGAGTTTATTTACTTAAATTCGAAACTCGTAGCTCGTGGCTCGTGGCCTGAGGTTAGGACACATCTTTTTTTCTAAATATGTTGTACCCTATCATTA